>CACXGG010000021.1 GCA_902767145.1 Oscillospiraceae bacterium
GAAGGACATTATACTTCTCCATCAGATGATCATATTGCTGTATTAATCGTCCCTTCTGTCTGTTAAAATCCACCTATAAAACTGAAGGGAGATACAGCCCATGATCTACTATGTTGATTCCAATGTAAAAGTAACAGGTGACGGCAGCGCCCAGAATCCTTTTAAGACCATAAACGAGGCGGCTAAGATAGCTCTTCCCGGCGACATCGTTGAAGTAGCCCCCGGTATCTACAGGGAAAACGTAGTTCCCCAAAATGCCGGTGAAGAAGGAAAGCCCGTAACATACAGATCAAGGGATCTGAAAAAAGCAGTGATCACTGCTGCTGAAGATCTTAAGGGCTGGGAGAGATACGAAGGAGATGTGTGGACCGCTAAGGTGGATAACAGCATCTTCGAAGACTATAACCCCTACACCACCATGGTATGCGGTGACTGGTATTTTGCTCCCACAGTAAGACATACAGGATCAGTCTTTCTTAACGATAAGATGATGTATGAGACAGTCACTTTAGAAGAGTGTATTGCGGGGGATATAGATGAGAATTCCTGGGATCTTGAAGGATCAAAGTATAAGTGGTTCTCGAAGCAGGAAGACGGACAGACCATCTTCTATGCCAACTTCAAGGGAAAAGATCCTAACAAAGAGAAGGTAGAGTTTTCAGCAAGGCGAAACTGCTTTATGCCGGACAGGAATGGCGTCAACTATATAACAGTCAGTGGATTCGTCATCGAGAAAGCAGCCCCCACCTGGGCCCCTCCCGCCGCATACCAGGACGGCATGATCGGACCTCACTGGAGCAAGGGATGGATCATCGAAGACTGCGAAGTATACGGAAGCAGATGCTGCGGTATCTCCCTGGGTAAGTACTTAGATCCCGAGAACGAGATGTATTTTTACCATAAACATGTTAAGACTCCCACCCAGATGGAAAGGGATGCGGTCTGCAGGGGACAGTACCACGGCTGGCTTAAGGAAAATATCGGAGGACATATCATCAGAAGATGTGAAGTCCACCACTGCGAACAGACAGGTATCGTAGGAAGGATGGGAGGAGTCTTCTCCACTATCGAAGACTGCCATATCCACCATATCTGTAACTCTTCCCAGCTGGGGGGCGCAGAGACAGCCGGCATCAAGCTTCACGCAGCCATCGATGTCACCATGAGAAGAAATCATATCCACGACTGTATCATCGGTATATGGTGTGACTGGGAAGCCCAGGGCACCAGGATCTCAGGGAACCTCCTTCACAACAACCACCGCCCTGAGGGGACGGTGAAGGCTAAGCCCGCCATGTTCTCCTGTGATCTTTTCGTGGAGGTGAGCCACGGTCCCACGCTTATCGATAACAATATCCTTCTCTCCAAAGTGGGCCTTTGTATGCCAAGTGAAGGCATTGCGGTAGTTCATAATCTTATGACCGGATCTTTCTCCTACTTAAATTCAGGAGTAGACAGTATCGTGAACGGACAGAGGGAACCCAGATATACTCCTTACCACATAAGGCACAGAACAGAAGTTGCAGGATTCATGACCATCCTTCACGGCGACGACAGGATCTACAATAACATCTTTATCAGGAAGTTCCCGGTGGAGGATCCGGAGCTTACTGTAAAAGATGCGGAATATAATGTGACCGGAACAAAGGACTTCGATATGTTCCCTGAGTTTGATGAGTGGAACGATCACTTCATGTGGGGCAGGGAGCCTGATATGGAGGCCCTTTTACCGTACCACTGCATGCACCTTCCTGTCTGGATCGAGGGTAATGTCTACTGTAACGGAGCCACAGTAAGTAAGCACGAAAAGAAGGGCCTTATACCTGAGGAAAAAGTGGTTGTGGACCTTGTGGAGGAAAACGGAAAGACAGTCCTTAAAACAAATGTAGGAGAGTTCCTGGAAGGCTTTAAGACGAAACTTCTGGACAGCGACATCCTGGGTAAAGCATTTGAGCCGGAACAGAGGTTCGAATCCCCTGACGGAAGCACCATAATCTTCGATACTGATTACTTTGGAGAAAGAGACAAAAACAGGTCAGTTCCCGGTCCCTTCTGTGATATCTCAAGATACAAGGAACTGCCTGTGGTATAATAAAGCGGCATTTTTACATAATGGATGGTGTATATGGAAGACATTAAGGTATCGGTAATCGTACCGGTATATAACACAGCTCCTTATCTGAGACAGTGTCTGGACAGTATCGTAAACCAGACACTTAAGGAGATCGAGATCATTCTTGTAGACGATGGTTCTACTGACAACAGTCTGGAGATCTTAAGGGAATACGAGAGCAATGATCCCAGGATCAAGATTATCCAGCAGCAGAACCTGTATTGCGGTGTTGCCAAGAATACGGGAATGGATGCTGCAAGAGGAAAGTATATGATCTTCTGGGATTCAGACGATTACTTTAAGCCTGAAGCATTGAGGCTTATGTATGAGCAGTGCGAGAAGGACAATGCCCAGGTCTGCGTCTGCGGAGGAAGGCAGTTCTTCGAAGAACAGCAGTTCGAGTGCCCTGCTCCCAGATATATCCGAAAGAACGAGATCCCGGAGCAGATCCCCTATAACATCCATACAGCACCTGATCACATACTTACTGTTACCATCAACGTTACCTGGAACAAGATGTTCCTTCGAAGCTTTGTTGAGAGTACAGGTGTCAGATACCAGTCTGTAAGAAACTGCACCGATGTTTTCTTTATCGAGTGTGTCCAGTGTCTGGCTGACAGCATAACCATGGTAAATAAGCCCCTGGTAGTCTATAGAAAAGCCAAGACCTTCGGACTTGTGGCAAGTATCGATAAGGGCCTGGACAGCGCGCTTTATGCCTGGACTTCCACGGCGGAATTTCTTAAGGAACACGACAGATTCCCGGAGAGATCTTTTGTCAACAGATCATTTGAGGACATCATCCATCTCATGAGCAATACCACAAAGTGGGAGACCTTCAGGGACGGTGTGCTCTACATGAAGAAAGAAGGCTTCGAAAAGCTCTCCATCAAGCGTCCCGCTGACGACGACAACGAGTATTTCTACATAAAGTGGCAGAACGAAGCCTGCAGGAGGATGTACGACTGTACTCCCGAGGAGTTCGGAAGATGGCTTGGTAATATCTACTTCCACCAGAATGCCGCTGCCGTTGCAAAGAGCAGAAAGAATGCGGAGGACAACAAAAAGAATGTCAATTCCCTGAAAAAGGATATCGAGAAAAAAGACGCTTCCATAGAAAAGCTCAAGGGCGAAAAAACTGCCGAAAAAGAGAAGAACGTTAAGGCGGCAAAAGAGATAGAAGATCTTAAGAAAAAGATCGAAGAGGGAAAGAAGAGAGAGAAGGATCTCAGCCTGAAGTTAAGCGAGCAGACAGAACAGCTCAAGACCCAGAAGGCTAAGAATGCCGAGATCTCAAAGAAACTGAAAGATACGAGAAGTTCTGTATCCTTTAAGATAGGAAGAGTCATCACATGGCTCCCCCGCAAGATCAAAAAAGCGATAAAGAAAAAATAACAGAAAGGCCTGCTGAAGAGCAGGCCTTTTGTTTCACAAAAAGAAAGAACAGATCAGAGTTCTCCCAGCATCTGCGCAGGATTCTCTGCTGCCTTGACCTTATCGAATCCCTTTACTATGATCCCATTTTCGTCGATGAGATAAGTGGTCCTTACGATACCCATGGTGACCTTGCCGTAGTTCTTCTTTTCCTTCCAGACATCATATGCCATTATCACTTCTTTTTCCGTATCGGAAAGAAGGGTGAAGGGAAGGCCGTATTTTTCCTCGAACTTTTTGTGGGATGCAACGCTGTCCTTGCTTACTCCCAGGACAACTGCCCCCTTTTCCCTGAACTGGGGATAGAGTTCTCCGAAGGAACATGCCTGCTTTGTGCAGCCGGAGGTCATGTCCTTTGGATAGAAATATAAGATCACTTTTTGGCCCTTATAATCAGAAAGAGATCTCATATCTCCGTTCTGGTCAGGTAATGTGAAATCAGGTGCTTTTGTTCCTTCTTTGAGCATGGTGTGTCTCCTTTGTTTTTATTTCATTATATATGATAATCCTTTTTCTTATGTGAATGTATCCTCTCGTAGTCACAGGGGCGGTATCTCCAGGAGCTTGATATGTATGCTGCCAGCATACCAAAGCAAACTTTTCAGGTGCTAAAATCCAGATAACCGGTAATAAGAAGGATCATGATAGATGAATAGATTAAACACTATCTGTTTATTGGGATTAGTTATCCCGGTCCTGGTGGGATCATTCATATATATATCTTCAGGAAGTGGAACTTATTTATACGACTGGGCCAATAAGATGGGGATA
>CACXGG010000022.1 GCA_902767145.1 Oscillospiraceae bacterium
GATTAAGTGAGGGAACAACATGATCTGTCAAAACTGCGGCGCTCAGGTAAAAGAAGGAAACAGGTTCTGTGAGATGTGCGGAGCTCCGGTCCAGCCGGTTCAACCAGTCCAGCCTGTACAACCGGTTCAGCCAGTACAGCCGATACAACCAATACAGCCGGTCCAGCAGGCAAAACCAATCAATTCAAATCCTCAGCCCATAAAGCCCCTGATCATCGACAGACCTCCCTTCAGCAATTTCTGTATTGCGGGCCTCATTACAGCTATCTTCCAGATCGGTATCCTTGGCCTCATCTTCGGCATCATCGGCCTTAAGGAATGCAGCAGCAAGGGCAAGCGAGGCATGGCCATGGGCATCATTGCTATCATCTTAAGTATCGCCGACGTCGCCCTCTGGATCGTTGTCCTATGCATCTTCGGCTATGCCCTCATCTACGACGCCATGGGTTAACGACCAAGCGAAAAGAAAAGCCCAGGCAAAAAGACACGAAAAAAGGACGTCCTGTAAAGACGTCCTTTGTTTTTCTTTCAGGTAAGGGAAGAGGTCAGTCCTTCTCTTCGATATACTCGCTGAATTCCTTCTTGATGATATCCCAGTCCATGTCGAACCTTGCCATGTGCTTTTCGACCATAGCCTTGGCGGCAACGGGATCGTGGTTCTTGATGGCCTCGAGGATAGCGGCATGGTCTGAAACGATCTTGTAGTCCTTGACGGATTCAAGGCTGATCCTTCTTACCCTGTCGAAGTGGATGCTCATCAGGGAGACCATATAATGGCACTGCATCTTGTTGCAGATCCTGTAGATGATCTTGTGGAATTCGTTATCCAGCTCAAGGAGCTTGGCATTGTTGTTGCCGCTGTAGAACTGCTGAAGATTTACATTTGCCTCGAGTTCTGCGATGTCTGCATCTGTGGCGACTTCGCAGGCCTCTTCCGCAAGGGCAGTCTCCACCAGCTTTCTTAAGAATCTTGCCTCATTGATAAGATCGTAGTCGATCTTGGAGATACGGCAGCCCTTCTGGGGCAGTACGTCGAGTATACGTGATTTGGAAAGTTCGAGATAAGCCTCGTGTACCGGTGTCCTGGAACACCCAAGCTGATTTGCAACTTCCTGCTCACCGATCAAAGAACCGGGTTTGAGCTCGAGATTGATGATGTTGTCCCGGATTATGCGCAGGGCATAATCCCTGTTTGTTTCTGAACTAAGCTTAGGTGTGATCTGCATACTGGTTTCCTTCTTTCCCATGTTATCCATACCTAACAGATTTTACATTAATAGTCTCGAATTTTACAAGTAGTGTTTTAGTGTGCTTCTTACTGCTCCTTTTCCTTTCAGCATCTCTGAGAGCATCTCCCTGATCGTCTCGGATAATCCGCACTCGACCAGGTCTGTGCCGAATATGATATCGTTGCTGAGAATAGCATCTGTACTGTTTCCAAGTGTTGAAGGATCGTTCCAGACCACATCCTTAAGATGAGGGAGGATCGTATCCAGCATAGGGTCTGAACTGAGTTCAAAACTGTTTCCTTCATCGTCCACGGCGAGGAGGTATCTGAGCCATCCGGCAATGGTGAGAGGGACATAGGTGAGGCTCATTACATCGAGTGAATCTGAAGCGATGTAAGATTTGATCGTCTCCCCGAACCTTATGGGGAGTTTGAGGCTCGTATCAGTGGCGATCCTCTGTGGGGTATCTGGTATGTAAGGGTTCGGGAGACGATCGTTGATGACTTCATCTATGAAAGCAGAAGGTGAGATTATCTTGGGGTTGATAACGACCTTCATTGCTTCGTCGTAACCGAGCTTTCTCACGAGGGTGGAGAGCTCATTGTCCTTCATCTCGTCAGAGATCCTCGTATATCCCAGAAGGCAGCCGAATACTGCGAGGGATGTGTGGAGAGGATTAAGACAAGTGGTGACCTTCATCTTTTCCGCATTGTTGACTGTATCTCTGTCGGTCATATAAACACCTGCTTCTTCAAGGCAGGGACGTCCGGCAGGGAACCTGTCCTCAACGACAAGGTACTGGGGGATCTCAGCATTTACAAAGGGAGCGATAAAAGTACCCTTTGATGTGGTTATGGGTTCCATTCCCGTGATACCTGCCTCGAGGAGCTTCTCTGCCACCTCGGATGCGGGACGGGGAGTTATCTTATCTATCATGGACCAGGGGAAGCTGACTTCGGATTCGTCGCTGACCCAGGATACGAATTCCTTTGTGACAAAACCGTTCCAGAGCCACTCGTTTGCGATCTCCAGTACGGCATTTCTCAGCTTCTCGCCATTGTGGCTGCAGTTGTCCATACTGACCAGGGCGATCCTTCCCTTGGAAGTGTTAAATCTCGCTAAAAGGAGGGAACAGACTCTGCTCATCGCATGCTTGCATGAGGAGGGTCCGTCCTTGATATCGCTCTTTACGACGGGGAGGAATTCTCCGTTAGTTCCCCTGAGGGCATAACCTTTCTCGGTAAGTGTAAAGGAGACCATCTGAAGGGAAGGGGAGCAGAAGATCCTGCGGAGCCTTTCATCGGCTTCGGGACGTGCGCCTGTGGCATTGAGAGCTTCTGCAACTGATGCGACGATCTCGAAGGAGATGTTGCCGTCAGCGCTCAGGTCTGCTGCCATGGTAAGATTGTCGAAGGGATCATAGATCCTGTCGATGATCTCGCCGTCGAAGGTGTCGACCGCAATGATACCCTTGGTTGTAAGACCCTTTTCGAGAAGGGTCTGCTGAAGTCTGGCGATAAAGATACGGAAGATGTTTCCTGCTCCGAAATGTACCCAGCAGGGGGCCTCGAATGTCTCGTGCCTCATCCTGCTGATATCAAATGACGGTACATTTACGGATGTATCTCTATACGCATTTTCATTAATCTCTTTGAGTGAAAGACCTGGCATATATATACTCCACTATCAGTTTGATTTCTTGATCGCTTCCCAGAGGCCGTTGATGTAAGCGGCTCCCAGGGCCCTGTCGTAAAGACCGTAACCGGGACGGCCGACTTCACCCCAGATCATCCTTCCGTGATCAGGTCTTATATATCCGTCAAATCCATTGTCCTGCAACGTCTTGACGATCTTATACATATCGAGGTCACCACACTCTGAAAGGTGTGCGCTCTCGTGGAAATCAGTTTCGGATGTGTGCTTTACGTTCCTAAGGTGTACGAAGGGGATCCTGCCAAGAGCAGCGAATTCATCAGCGATGGCAACAACATCGTTGTCCTTGTTGGCGCCAAGGCTTCCGGTGCAGAGTGTGAGACCGTTTCTCCTGCTGCTGTTAAGGGACAGATATCTCCTGATGGAGTCGATATTATTGACTACCTTGGGAAGGTTCATGAGAGGGAAGGGCGGATCGTCGGGATGAACACCGAAATCAAGATCGTACTCTTCTGCATAGGGCATGATGGCATCCAGGAAATACTTGATGTTCTTGAAGTATTCATCCTGGGAAACACCCTGATAGAACTCGATGCTCTCAGCCATCTCTCCGAATCTCTCGGGTTCCCAACCGGGAAGGGTGAAGTTATTGGATCCCTTGATCATGGAATCTGTCATATTCTCAAGAGTGAGCTTCTGGGCAGCAGCATGGGAATAAGCCATAGCTGAACTTCCGTCAGGGAGTGGATGGTACAGGTCGCTCCTGAACCAGTCGAGAACGGGCATGAAGTTATAGCAGATGCACTTTACGCCTGCCTCGTGAAGATATTTCATCGTGGTGATATAGTTCTCGATATACATGTCACGAGTGGGGAAACCCTTCTTAATGTCCTCGTGGACATTAATACTCTCGATGACTTCCATTTCAAGTCCGGCAGCGTTTACCTCATCGCGGACTGCAAAGATCTGTTCCTTTGACCAGACCTCGCCTGCGGGGATATCAGAAAGGAATGTTGCCACACCTGTTACGCCGGGAATCTGTCTGATCTGTTCAAGTGTTACGGTGTCGTCTCCGTTGGGAAACCATCTGAGTATCATCTTCATGACATTATACCCCTATCAAATGTTGTAACACTAGAATACTAGACTACTTATAAAATGTCAAGAAAACATTGTCAAATAAAAGATTAGATTTCTTACTTTTTCATCCGCTTGTTCTGGGGACGCAGGAGATTGAGTACGACAGGTGCAAGGATAAGGAAGCCGAAAGACTTTCCAACCTCTACCATTGCTGATATGTAAAGGACTGCAGGATCGTATCCTGAAGTCTCCTCAGCTACCATCAGGGAACAGGTCCTTACACCTGAATAGAACATCAGTCCTACAGCCACGAGAACGGTCGAGATGACGATAGTCTTCGTGGAAGCTCTTGCAGTCTTATCCTCCTTGTCCATCTTCCTGATGGTGAGGAAAAGGCCGATAAAGACACAGATGGCAGCAGCAAGGCCGCAGCCTATCTGAACATAATTCAATGTGGTGAATTCACTCATCCGAAGCCTCCGTTCTGCGCTTTTCAGTCTCGATAGCTTTTTCAAAGACCGGTTCTACAACCATCAGTCTGAGCCTTGCCGCAAAATAGGGGGTAACGATCGCCAGGGGGAGTATTACCATAAGGCCGAGGGAGATGATGGTGATGAACCAGAGAAGGATCACCTTGCCGGGGTTGAGGGATGCAAAGGCTGCGCTGTGGAGCAGGATGTGCTTTGTATCCGTGCTGAACCTGGCAAGGTAGGGATATGTAAAGGGATAGACGACGATCAGGGGCAGCAGGAGAAGGAGTGCAAAGGGAAGATAGAAGTCGGGAAGCTTCAGATCACCCCATCCGTTCACTGCAAAGTAGATATTAAAGATCATGATCAGGGTATAGACCGTGAAGATGATATGGATAGGAAGCCCCTGCTTTATATTGGTCTTAAGTGCGTGCATGAAATCGGAGGCAGGCTTTCCTGACTGCTTGGTGATCCTCTTGTAGACGGCGTAGTAAAGGGCGGAAGATGCGGCCCCGCAGGTGATGATGGGCAGTGAGAATATGATCCAGAGGGCGGAAAGGACGATGATATCCCATAACTTTTCTCCAAGATCGAAAAAACGTGTTTCACTTAAACTCTCATATGACCAGTTCATCTTATCTCCAATAATGTGCGATAATAATTGTAGATTGTTCACAAAAAGGATCAGATCTTATTGCACCATAGCTAATTATAAACTAATATATTTGTCATTACAAATAACTTCTATTCTAGTATATTAGTTGGAGGGCGCCATGAAACTTGCCGGTATATTTGGGAACAGGATGGTACTTCAGAGAGACCGGGAAAATCATATCTTCGGTCATGAGGATAAGGCTGACAAGGTGGAGGTCTCCTTTGAGGGGAATACCTATACAGGCAATGTCACAGACGGAAAGTTTGATGTCGTGATCCCGCCCACGGGCGTAAGGCTCGATGTAGATATCACCGTCAGGGGAAGCGATACTGTGGTCCTCAGGGAGGTATGCTTCGGAGATGTATTCCTCCTTTCAGGGCAGTCCAATATGCAGCTTCCGGTCTACAGGACCTTTGATGTCTCCTATGATCTTGTCTATAAAAAAGAATATCCTTATATACGTGAATATGTCCTGAACCCTGCCAGGGATTATCTTGAAGATGATGAATATGAACTTCCTGATACTCCATGGATCTGCGCAGTCCCCGGGCAGGTGGAGAATATGAGCGCCTATGGATTCTATACATTCAGGAATCTGTATGAGAGCCTGGGGATACCCTTCGGTCTCATCCTCAACGCCCAGGGCGGATCCACCGTGGAGGCCTGGCTTCCTGAAGAGAACATTAAGCAGTTCCCTGATCTTTATAAGATGATCGAAGAGTACAGGGGAAGGGGAGTTCTTTCCTCATATCTCGACGCGCAGGAGAAGAGGACCCGGGACTGGAGAGACAGCCTTAGGAAGTTTGATGAGAACGAGTACTCGAAGAGCATCCCTGCGGGAGCCATCGATGTGGACCTTCCAAGAGTGGTGGACAACATCACGGGAAGTGTCTGGTTCTTCAAGGAGATAACATTAAACACAACGATAGATGAGCCCGGAGCATTCGTTTATATGGGCAGGCTCATCGATGCCGACAACGTCTACATAAACGGAAAAGAGATCGGCAGCACCGGATATCAGTATCCGCCACGAAAATACAAGTTCGATGCATCCGTCCTTCAGGAGGGAAAGAATATCATCGCCGTAAGGCTCATCGTGGAGAGGCGTAAAGGCGCCTTCGTTCCATATTATCCTTATTACCTTGAATATAAAGGGGAGAGGATAGAATTAAACGGCAGGTGGAAGATGATAAGGGAATGTCCCTCTGAACCTTATGTTCCCGGAAAGATGCTGGTGGAGTTCCCCTCACTCCTTTACAAGTCCTCCATTTATCCCGTCAGGAATGTGACACTCAAGGGGATCATGTGGTATCAGGGCGAATCTAACTCCGGTGATCCGTTGGATTATGATAAGAAGTTTGCTTTAATGGTAGACAGATGGAGAAAGGTATTTGGAGGGGAAATACCTGTTCTTACGACAGAGCTCGTCGATACCCTTGAGCCGCTTGCAGGAGAGACAGAAGTCCCTTCCGGCTGGAGGGAGATCCAGAGGCAGCAGCGTGAAGCTGAACAGATGGTACCTAATTGCAGGTGCGTTCGGGCATCTGACCTGGGTCAGGTCTATGAGCTACATCCCCAGAGGAAGAAGGAACTGGGGGACAGGGCTTCAGCCATTATTCTCAACTGGATCTACTAATTACACAAATTTGCCGAAACTATTTGTGCACATTAGACATCCAATCCCCTTTTTATTTGAGTTATTTATATTGACATATCACAAAGGCTGTGATAAATTGAGTTTACAAGTAGTCTAGTATGCAAGTTAAAACATACAAGAAAGGCGTTGGTGTTATGTATAAGAATGGAACACAACTGAGCACTTGGAACCCGAAGGAGAAGACTAAGAAAGAAGTCTTCAAGAAGAGCATGAGTAAGTACTGGCAGCTCTATCTCATGGTACTGATCCCGGTAGTTTATTATGTAATATTCCGATATGTACCTATGTTCGGTAATATTATCGCTTTCAGAAAGTATACGGCCGGCGGTAATATCTTCGGTGAAAAGTGGACAGGACTGCGTTACTTCAAGCAGTTCATAGGTGATAAGGCCTTCTGGTCCGCTTTTGCCAATACTCTTATTATCAATATAGAGTTCCTGGCATTCAGATTCCCTCTTACACTTATCTTTGCACTTCTCATAAACGAGATCAGGAACCTTCACTGGAAGAAGTTCGTTCAGACAGTTTCCTACCTTCCTCACTTCATATCCATCGTTATCGTTGCCGGTATGATCAAGGAACTCGTTTCATCCACACCTCCCATGGGTCCCATCAACTCATTCATCGTTTCCATGGGCGGCACATCCATTGCATTTATCCAGGTGGCAAAATGGTTCAGGACCATCTTCATCGTGTCAGGTCTCTGGCAGAGCCTTGGCTGGGGTACCATACTTTACCTCGCTGCCATCTCAGGTATCAATCCTTCCCTCTATGAGGCTGCAGAGGTTGACGGTGCCAACCACTTCCAGAGAGTATGGCACGTTACACTCCCTTGTATCCTTCCCACCATCACGACAC
>CACXGG010000023.1 GCA_902767145.1 Oscillospiraceae bacterium
ATATCGGACATAACGGCCTTCTCGTCTATGCGGACTGCGTAGTCATGCCCTGCCCCACAGCAGAGGAGCTGGCCCACATCGCAGTATCCGCTGCAGGTACAGCTAAGAAGCTCTGCGGCATCGAAGAGCCCAAGGTAGCTCTTCTCTCCTTCTCCACAAAGGGAAGCGCAAAGCACGAGCTGGTCAACAAGGTATCCGAGGCTGTAAGCATCGCCCACGAACTGGCACCTGATCTTGAGCTGGACGGTGAGATGCAGTTTGACGCAGCCATCATCCCCGAGATCGGCGCATCAAAGGCAAAGGGAAGCACTGTTGCAGGCCACGCCAATGTCCTGGTATTCCCTGACCTTCAGGCAGGAAACATCGGATATAAGATCACACAGCGTCTTACAGGCTGCGATGCAGTCGCAGTCCTTCAGGGTCTCGACAAGCCCTGTAACGACCTTTCAAGAGGATGTTCAGTTGAAGATATAGTGGCTACTGTAGCCCTTACAGCCGTACAGGCTCAGTGATCCTTACCGGGTCCTTTAAGTCCCAGCACTCCTGCCACCAGTGGCGAGATAAGGACTGACACAACATAACTTATGATGATAGAAGGGATAAGGAGCTTCAGCCACTGTCCCGCGAACATGCCCGCAAGAGGAGGTTTCTCCCCGGCGGGTATCTTTGTATAAGCGATGAGTACGTTTATAAGGCAGACAGTAAAGCTGCAGAAAACGGCGCTGATGACAGACACCGGAAGACAGTTCAGGAGCATGAACTTAAAGGATGGAGGATTTGCTCCCGCCTTCAAAGCAAGACCTCTCCCCCACTTTCCCATGGGAAGTATAAAGGTGATGAGAACTCCGGCCACCACAGATTCAAGGGCATTGGAGATGTATGTGACCGGGGCGGGGGGCATGGCGGAAAGCTGCTTTTCGTCTGCGCCCCTGATGATCAGGAAAGCTGCAAGAAGTCCCATTATAAGAGACATTATCACTGCCATTATCAAACCCATGAGCTTTTCTCTGTTCTTCATACCGCGCACCTCCGTTCACCTTTCTATAGATAATACACGATGAACGGCATGATCTTCTGAACAGAGTGTAAATTTTGTGTCACCTGATAAAATTGCCCCCTCTTTTTTGTAGATACTCATGATTCTATTTTTTGCGCAGATTGTGAGATAATCATTCACGGAGGAGTAACTAGGAGGCAAAAATGAGAAAAAAGATGAGAAGCGTTGTCGCACTTATTCTTGCGGCAGCGTGTTTTTTTACCGCTTGTTCGGGCGGTCTCACCAAAGTAACAGGTACCGTTATTGAGGAGAACTTTGACGGTTCCACCAAGTACTGGCGCGAAAACGGGGACTGCAAGGTAACGGTCTCCAATGGCGAAGCGGTCATCTCAGACAGAAAGACGAGCAATGCCGGTATCGAATTCCCCTGCGATGCGTTCAGGGGCAATACCATAAACGTCACCGTCTTCGCAAAGAGCGCCAACCCCACCGTAAGGATATCCCTGAGATATGAGATCTACGGAAATATCTCTTATGTGACCATCGCCGAGACCAGTGTGCTGGAGACTTCATATCTCCCCATCATCGGAGATATCACGATCCCGGCAAATGCATCTGATCCTGTAGTCTATATCGAGGCGACAGATGTGATGGACATATCAGTAAAGTCAGTAAAGATAGAAGTAACAGGAGACTATAATGACCTGACGAGCACTCCCGTGGACGCACTTCAGGATCCTTCCGGATATGAGTCCCTCAAGGATCTCTACTCTGACTACTTCATGGTGGGATCAGCCATACCTGCAACGGTAATCGACAACCCCAACCCCGAGTTCCTTCAGCTGGTGGATGTGGAGTTTAATTCCGTAACTCCCGAAAACGAGCTCAAGCCCGAGAACGTCCTGGACGCAGAGACCACCCTGGCGGATCCCGCCACATACAACGAGTGCCCCGCTCTGGATTTCACAGCGGCAAAGCCCATCCTGGACTACTGTCAGGAGAACGGACTTAAGATGAGGGGCCATACCCTTATCTGGTATTCACAGACACCTTCATGGCTCTTCTTTGAGAACTATGATGTAAACGGAACTCTCGCTTCAAGAGATCTTATGCTCACCAGGATGGAGAACTATATCGACTCCGTCATGAACTGGTGCGAAGAGAACTACCCCGGTGTCATCTATGCCTGGGACGTGGTCAACGAGGCAGCCGGAGACAACGGCGGCATGAGGGACTGCTACTGGAAGATGACAGTCGGCGACGATTATGTGGAGAAGGCATTTGAGTTTGCAAGGCTTCACGCACCTGACGGCGTTCAGCTCTTCTATAACGACTATAATTCCTACTCACCCAACAAGCAGCAGGTGATCATCGATATGCTCACCCCCATTGCAGAGGCAGGTAATATCGACGGTATGGGAATGCAGAGCCATATCTCCAGCGGACTTCAGCCCGACAGCTATATCGAAGCAATGAACAGATATGCAGACGAGCTGGGAGTTGTTATCCACATCACTGAGCTGGACGTTTCCGCACCCCCTTCCGCCAACCCCTACTACGATCAGGGTGTTTACATGAAGAGCCTTTTCGAGGCACTTATCGATGCAGTCGATAACGGTACTCCCCTGGAGTGTGTTACCTTCTGGGGCCTTACCGACGACATGTCCTGGAAATCTTCCGAGCTTCCTCTCCTGTTCTACGGCAACCTGGCGCCCAAGCCTGCCTTCGAGGGCGTTGTATGCGCCATCAAGGGCGGTGATGTCACCAAGCCCGAAGACTATGTGGAAGTGGCAGACGACTTTACTCCCATCTCCGAGGACTACGAGGATCAGGAGTTCATCGGCGGCCCCAGGTACAGTTCCACCCAGGCCATCGTGGGCAATGCATATGATGGAGACTACTGCCTGGAGAACTCCGGCGGATCTGCAGAATATGACGGATATTCCATCGATGTTTCCCGCTTCATAGGACAGAGCATCCACTTCTCGTTTGCCGTTAAGTCAAATGCGGATATGGTATGCTTCACTGCCGACATCGACGGATCCTGGCCCCATCTTTGCGAAGTGGATACTTCAGGCGGAGACTGGGTATTCTACGAAGGTGACTATCAGGTGCCTTCAGGAATGACGAACCTGAGCGTATATTTTGAAAGCTCGGATACGAGTTCCTTCTACCTGGATGACCTGACCATAGAGGTAAACTGATAAAACAACAGCCGGAGTTAAATGCTCCGGCTGTTCTTATCTGATGATCTTAAGGAATTCCTCTCTGGGGACGGGCCTTGAGAAATAGAAGCCCTGCAGATAATCGACTCCCAGGGACTGGAGGCGCTTCAGCTGTTCCTCTGTCTCCACCCCTTCCACCAGGA
>CACXGG010000024.1 GCA_902767145.1 Oscillospiraceae bacterium
AGCAGACATTTATCATTGGAGGTTTCTATGACAGTTCCGTTAAGGAGGCTACCGTCTTTGTAGTAGGCGACTACGGCAACACTGTTTGCACATTCGTTTCAGAGGTATTCGAGTCAGAGGATGATGCACAGGATATGTACGATGAGCTCGTAGAAGATTTCGAGGAGGTCAAAGACTATTCCGGCGAGGATGCAGAGATGGATAGCTTCGAGGAGGGCGGTATGGTCTATACCATAATCAATGCCGATTCCCAATACACACACTGTTCTTACGGCGCATATCTTAAGGACAACACACTTTTCATCGTATTCTGTACGGGCGATGAAAAAGACATCAACAACTATGCTGACGACGTTTGTGAAGCACTTGACGTTATGGCTCCCAGCGAACTCTGATGGGCGTTTCTTTTGGAGTGATATAATTATCCCGCCTCTTCTACAATTGTCAGGCTGCATATGATCTTGGTGGTGACACTAAATACAGGAAGTTCGCAGAAGAGTTGCTTCAGAAGATCGCGTCAAAGACCGGGCCCGGCCTTATCCTTCCCAAAACTTAAGAAGGTACTCATCGATAGGAGCAATAGGCTCTTTGTCCTTTACTTCGCTGTAAAAAGCAAGACGCTCAACTTCTTCCTTGTCTGTTCTGAATGCTTCGATGGTCTTTAAGCTGTCAGCAGGAAGGGAGATCCCGTAGAGTCCGCCATATTCGTTATGCCATTCGGGATTGAAGTAGCCAGGAGCGAGATGGAGATGCATGAGTCCCAGAAATGAGAAATCGCCGTCCTTGATGCCGAGTTCTTCTTCGCACTCACGTTCAATGCACCTGCGGATAGTCTCACCGTCTTCTCTGCAACCGCCGAAGATCTCCCATTCCTGACGGTACTTGTTCCATCCGAGAAGATGATCGCCGCCTACCTTAACAACAGCAAGACAGTGGGTTATGGGCTGATACTCAGCATCGGCCTTATCCTCATCCGTTCTTACCAGATCCAGCAGTTCATTTCCCTTAGCATCTTTTACCAGCATGATCCATCCCACCTTAAAGCGATATAAACATATACTAACACATACAGTTATCGTGAGCTGTCCGGGAAGATAAGCACGTCATCCGGAATAAAGATCAGGATGGCTTTTGTATCCTGTACATCCTTTTCGCGTATGCCGACACAGGTAGAGTATTTATAGCAGTAATGCCTGCCTTCACTATTAATGTTGATCTTGTATGAATGAACGTTTTTTACGATGGCATGATATGCAATATACTTATGTTCTTTTACAACCTTCAGTCTGCACACGGCATTCGTAATGTAATAAGCCAGTATCGGGATCCCGAAGGCAGCGATAAAGACCATAGCAAAGAATAAATACCCTTCTGATCTCTCTATCCTGACATGAATTATTGCACCGATGAGTCCCGGAGCTGCTTTGTGCTCGCCGTATACCATTCTATTAATGCCGGCGTTGATGATGAGGAGTATGATGAAGATCACGGCCACATGATCGAGTACCTGGTTCCTGAAGACCGCCCAATAGAGCTTCTTCTCGAAGGATACAGGAGTCTTAACCTTGTAGAAGTCTTCGTCCTCTTTGCACTTGTGAAGATTGCCGTTGCCGGAGAATATCCTTTTCCAGTTTTCCATGTCCTTTTTTGCATAACGGACGGCATTGGGAGTTGTGATGATACCCACAGTGGGGAATAAAGCAATGGCAACGAGAAAGTTGATGTAGTTATTGTTGTCTCCGAGACTGAAGAGAGTTACCGCCGCCCCGACGGCCAGAAAGATAAGAACGATCAGCACAACATCGGTGCGGGATCTTTTGGCACGGTCCTTTATGTCCGTATCCCGGTGGCGGATCAATGTAAAGAGCAGGACCAGGAGAACGGTGACCAGGAGCGCAGTTATTACGAAGCAGAATGCAAGCCTATCTGCTCCTGTGCCATCGGCTATGACCGTGATAAGAGCGTCGATCATAAAACCCATGAAAATGCACGCAGCTACAGCCGTACACGAAAAGATCAGTATCAACAGCAGCACCACTCGTATGGGAAAAGGCTTTACTTTCTTTTCTTTAAATGTCTTTCTGTTACTCATATCTTCTGCCTCAACCAGGCTATTATATCACTTTGAGATATGCACATATCTTAAGTTTATCCGGCTGAAAAAAGGCAGGGGCGGAAGGTATCGTCACTATGGTACAATTCAGGTGATGGTAAGAATTATCATCAGGGAAACGGAATAAGGAGAAAATTGAAAAATGGACAATTACAATCGTGAAAGCGGAATGATCGACCGGAACGGAAATACCATTAACAGGTTGGATGTAATGGTATCAGCCATGTGGGAACTAATGCTCGAAAAAGGCTTTACCCGCGAACAGTTAAATGCCAAGCTGGATGAGATCAAAGAACAGAAAGTATCCCTCGATCCCTGGCATAACAGGGTCGTATGCCCTTCCTGCGGTAAGATGATCAGCGAGGCTCCTGCAACACCATTTGAAGGAAAATGTATTTTTTGCGGACATAAAGTGACCATATATCCCGGTGACAGCATTGAGTTCAAAAAAGACAGCGATCCCCAGCAGGACAATAGTTCGTCAGCATTTGACGATCAGTGGGAGGATAGCTTTTTATGACAACGTCAAGAAGATGGGCTCATCAGGTCAACAGGGATATTAATAAAAGGGATACCGAGCGCCGGCACAGCAATATGCTGGCTGACAAGCAAAAAGAACTGGACAACCATACTGCCAAGGTGGAAATGGTCGCCCGTGTATTGTGGGAATGCCTGTCTGAGCTGGGTGTCACCCGGGAAGAACTCGACTGCAAGATGAAAGAGATCGAAGAACGCGGGTGGTCCATTAACCCGCCTTCGTACTACCGGCCATGCCCGAAATGCGGAAGGAAAGTCTTCGACTATACGGCAAAGGCTTTCGAAGGCAACTGTATGTACTGCGGCCAGACCGTAAACATGTATCCGGGAGATATAGACGGATAACAGGGAAAAGGAGATCTGTAATGTCTAAGAAAGTTATCAACTTCATTATTAGTCTTTTCTCGTCCATCAGTATGTGTGTGGTCGGAGGCATCATCTTCGGTATCTCGTTTGTTGCGTCGTTCTTTGGTGCAATGTTCTATGACATGCCAACTGCAGATGGTCGAAGATGCCTGCGGTAAGATCTCAGCCTGGACTTAACCTACATCAATGCATAAAGAACTGTCACGTGATAGAGTCCATGGCAGGAGGTAAGAGATATGAAAGACATACTGATAGGTACATGGGCGTGGGGCACCGGAATGAACGGCGGCTCGATGGTATTTGGAAAAAAGCAGGATCCTGAGGTCCTGAAGAAGACTTTCGAAGAGGCTTCTAAGCACGGATTTCTTAACTGGGATACCGCAGCTGTCTATGGTATGGGTACGGCGGAGAAGCTTCTGGGATCTCTGATAAAAGACCGCGAAGATATTTTCATATCTACTAAGTTCTTTCCTAACAAAAAGTATAAAGAGGGGGCGCTTACAAAGTCCTTTAACGAGAGTATGGAACGTTTGGGAAAGGACACCTGCGACCTGTTCTGGATACATGTTCCGAATAATCTTGAGCAGAACATTAAGGAAGCTGCTCCGCTTCTCAAGTCCGGCAGGATCAGGAGCATCGGCACATCCAACGTGTCCCTGGAACATATCCATATCGCAGAGCAGGCCCTGGCAAAAGAGGGACTTAAGCTTGGTGCCGTGCAGAACCACTTCAGCCTTTTAAGAAACGACCAGCAGCCCATCATCGACTACTGCAACGCCAACGGGATCAAGTACTATGCATACATGGTCCTGGAGCAGGGTGCGCTTTCCGGTCATTACGATGCAAAGAACCATTTTCCGGTCTTTTCCATGCGCAACATGGCGTTCCCCAAGTCGAAGTTCGTTAAGATCGAAGGCCTGATAAACTGCATGCGTCAGATCGCAAAAGACCATGATATCGATCCTTCACAGATCCCCATCCTATGGACGCTGTCGAAGGGCGCTCTTCCCATAGTCGGCATCACAAAGCCTTCGCATGCTCAAAAGCTCGCTGAAGCCATGGATGTCGTGCTCACAGATGAAGAACTGAACCTTATCGAAAAAGAAGCAGAGGCGACAGGTATAAGGCAGCAGGGCAGCTGGGAACCCCAGTAAGGATTATTCGTTCTAGTCCTGGATCATGCTCAAAGCAGCTCGCCTGAAAAATATGAAGAAATTGAAATAAGGGAGCATCTTTTATATACATATTTCAACAAATCCTTAACTTTCTGAAATAAGCGATGTATAATATTCATATTATTTCAAAAAGGAGGCATATATGAGCAGGTCGGGTGAATTAATAACTAATCTTAGCGGCGATGCAGCTTATAAGTCTTTTAGACCATCACCGTTGCCGCCTGATCCTGAACTCAATATCAGCAGTGATATTGTAAAAAAACTCGTAGAAGCCAACAGGGATCTGGTCAGGCTTGATACAGCGGCCAAACTCATACCGAATGTTGAACTTTTCGTTTCTATGTATGTAAGGAAAGAGGCCCTTATCTCGTCACAAATAGAAGGAACGCAATGTACACTTGACGATATCCTGAATCCTGAGAATGCCATTAATACTAATCTTGATGTTAGTGATGTGGTAAATTATGTCAGCGCCTGTAATTACGCGATAAACAGATTAGACACATTACCCTTATGCAACAGATTACTAAGAGAGATACACAGGGAGCTTCTATCCGGAGTCAGAGGCCAGGATAAAGATCCCGGAGAATTCAGAAGATCCCAGAATTGGATCGGTGCGGCTAACTGCTCGCTTAAGGAAGCCAGATATATTCCGCCGAATGTTGAAGATATGGAAACGGCTTTAGCTGATCTGGAAGGATATATGAATGAAGGCGATGATTATGATCCCCTCATAAGGATTGCCTTGATCCATTATCAGTTTGAGACGATCCATCCTTTTCTTGATGGCAACGGAAGAGTGGGAAGATTGATGATATTACTGTATCTTATGGAACAGGGTTATATCTCCAAGCCGATAATCTATATTTCGTATTTTTTGAAAAAGAATCAGATTGAATACTATGACAGGATATCTGAGGTAAGAAGAAACGGCAATTATGAACAGTGGATAGGATTCTTTCTTGAAGCTGTATCTGCAGCTGCCAAAGACTCACTTGCAACGATTGAAAAACTTTCAGAACTCCATGAAAGAAACCTTTCGTTATTGCCTGTTACTTCCAGAAAAAACGATAATGTAAGAAGGGTATTTGATTACATAGAGCAATATCCTATCATTGATATAAAGAGAACAGCTGCATATCTTGGCTTGAGCTATAATACGGTGGCCGCTGCTGTCAATAAGATGGTTCAAGCAGGAATTCTGAGAGAAACAACAAATGTGGCCCGAAACAGAGTTTTTTCATATGAAGAGTATCTTAATATCCTGCGTAAGGATACATAATATTAGGGACAGTATATTGGGAGGTATTCACAATGAGCAATAAGCCGTCACCGCAGACGATCCTTATGTATATCTATGCCGCAGTAATAGGGATGGTCTCGTCTTTTGGAACCTTTATGTTTATTGCGTGGCTTGGCGTGTTTGATAGGACTGTCGATACTCCGTGGTTCTATACTCCAACAATAGCAAAATGGCTGTTCTGCTTTGTTGTCTACATCGTATTTATGGTCCTGTGGGTCATAGCGCTTGTCAGGCAGGAGAGAAAGCTAATGGCTGCAGGCATATCTGTTCTGATCGCAGCAGGAGGCCTGGCCCTCGGATTTATCGGATTCTTATTTTATTCCGCCATGGCAATAATGAGTTGAACAGTTGACCGCCGGATTCCCGAAAAAACCGGTTTTGATTCCTATTTCGGTAATCCTATCCGCCAATTCAGAAAGTTGCTGTTTCTTTCAAACGGGGATATCCTTGGATATATAGAAGAAGAATAAGTAGGAGATAGACATGAACATCGATTACAAATGGACAGATGGATGTGATGAGGACTTCCATAAGTTTTATCTTAAGACGGAGGAATTCTACAGCAGTATCGTCGGCGGTCTTAAGAACCGTGAAGCGTTTGTTCCTTATAACATCTCAGAAAGTATATCTGATGTTCTGATAGCTTCTGTTTCGGGAAGTGCTGTCGGATGTGCCGGACTGAAGGCATATTCTGATCAGGATGTTGAGATCAAGAGAGTCTGGGTCGATCCTGAATACAGAGGCAACCATATATCTGCCGCCATGATGGATGAGCTGGAGAGAAGAGCACAGGAACGGGGATTCAGGCGTGCGATTCTCCAGACCAGACCTCAGATGGAAGCGGCGGTAAGTTTATATACCAAGCGCGGATATAAACTGATAGATAACTATCCTCCTTACGATAAGCTCGACGGAGCGATATGTTTCGCGAAGGAACTCTGATGAGGAGGTATAACCGTGAGAGAAAACCTTGCAGGTGAAGAATATTCTTCAGATAAGCAGTACAGATACCGGGTCTATAAGGAAGACAAGTATTTCGAAGTATGGCTCCAGAAAAAGATAACCGACGAGTATATGGGGCCCGACTGGTTCACCTATAGTGATATCCGTGACTATAAACATGTGACTGACAGCCTTGAAAGTGCCATAGAGATAGGGCGTGAAGGCTTGAGAAA
>CACXGG010000025.1 GCA_902767145.1 Oscillospiraceae bacterium
CGAGGAATTCCTGTGCAACATTACTGATAGGTCCGCCGCCGTTTCCGTTGATCTGGAAGAACATAAGGATAATTCCGTATGTTATGAGCTGAGTGGCGAGGGTCACGATGAAGGGATGAAGACTGAACTTGGCAACAAAGAAACCGTTTACAAGTCCGATCACAGCACCTGAGGCCATGACCATCAGCATGACAAGGAGGATCCATCCTCCGCTCGTCTGGGGAAGGTGCTCAAAAATAAGTTTGCTGGCCATCCTGTTCTGGAGAAAAGCTGCCGACATTCCCGCCGCAAGTCCAAAGACTCTTCCGGCGGAAAGGTCGGTGCCTGTAAGTACTATACAGCCTCCTATTCCAAGTGCCATAGGCAACGAGACTGCGGCCAGCATGATGATATTGACTATCGAACTGGGGCTTAAGAAGTTTTTGTTTACGACCGCCGTAAAGATTATAAAGATGGCCATCAGGATATAAAGTGCATTGTTGAGAAAACCGTCAGTCCAGAATCTCCTTCTGTCGATCTTATCAAGAGCAAGATACTCCTGCTTTTTTAATGTGAAATAGTTCATATTTGCCATTAATATTTCCTCCTCAAACGTACTTGGCAGCCAGAGTCATTATCTCTTCCTGTGTAGTGGTCTTTACATCCACCTCTCCGGCCACGCGGCCGCCGGACATTACGATTATCCTGTCGCAGATACCCAGCAGCTCGGGCATCTCAGAAGATACGACTATGACTGTCTTCCCCTTCTTTGCCAGATCGAGTATGAGTTGATATATCTCGTACTTGGCACCTACATCGATACCTCTTGTAGGATCATCCAGCAGAAGCACCTCAGGATCAGTCAGGAGCCACCGGCCGATGATGACCTTCTGCTGATTACCTCCTGAGAGTGCTCTTATCTTAGTCTCCTGCGACGGGGTCTTTGTGCGCATGGAGTCTATAGCCCACTGTGTGTCTGCCTTCATGGACTTTTCGTTCAGTATCCCGAAGCGCAGATGCTTTTTAAGGCTTGAGATCACCGTGTTCTCACGGATATTCTCTATCGCAAATATACCTGTCGCTCTCCTCTCCTCCGTCAGGAGGGCAAAACCGTTCCTGATGGATTCCCTGGGATTTCTGTTCCTGCATATCTTTCCGTGAAGACGGATGGTTCCCGTCTTTCTTGTGGCGTAACCGAAAATGCTCTCAAGCGTCTCGGTCCTTCCGCTGCCGTCAAGCCCTGCAAAGCCCAGGACCTCACCGCTCCTCGCCTTAAAGGAGACATCCTTCAGGTGGTTATACATAGCGGTAACATTTTCCACCTCAAGGGAAACATCCCCGATCTTGTTATCCTTTGGAGGGAACTGATTTGAGAGTTCACGTCCTACCATCAGCTTGATGATATCGGAAACCTCGAGTTCTCCCGCCGGCTTTGTAGCCACGTGCGTTCCGTCTCTCATGACGGTGATGTAATCCGAGATGCGTTTGATCTCAGCCATCTTATGGGATATATAGATAATGCCTACGCCTCTGTCGCGCAGCATGTTTATTATCTTGAATAAGTGCTCCACCTCTTCCTCTGTCAGGGAGGATGTGGGTTCATCGAAAACGATGATCTTGGAATTATAGGAAACGGCTTTTGCTATCTCCACCATCTGTCTCTGTGAGACCGGCATGGTGTTGATGATCCTCTTGGGATCCACATTGATCTCATACTCGTCAAATATAGCCTTTGTGTCACGGTACATCTTTTTCTCATCTACCATCACTCCGCCTATGGTGGGGTAACGGCCGAGCCAGATATTGTCCATGACCGAGCGCTTGCCTGCCTGGTTCAGTTCCTGATGCACCATGGCAACGCCGTTATCAAGTGCTTCACGGCTGTTCTTAAAATCGATCTCTTTGCCCTCCAGATAAATATGCCCGCTGTCCTTGGCATATATTCCAAAAAGGCATTTCATGAGCGTGGACTTTCCGGCACCGTTCTCACCCATAAGGGCATGTACAGTTCCGGCCTTAAGTTCAAAGTTGACCTTGTCCAGCGCTTTTACGCCGGGGAATATCTTGGTGATATCCGTCATCTTGAGCAGGATATCTTCTGCCATTTTTCTTCCTCCGTTTTTTAGAAAAGGGCAGCCGCCCCGAAGGGCAGCTGCCTTATCCATAGTTCTTTCTTATCAGCCTGTGTAAGGAGCGTATGCAACGAAGATCTTGTTGGAGAATCCATCAGCCATTGAATAGATGTCTGCGGAACCAGCAACATTAGCTGCTGCATCAGCAACAGATGTTCCGCCTGCAATATCGGAAACCGTTGCGCAGATAGCGTTAGCCATTCCCTCTGCATCCTGCTTGACTGTACCGGTCATTGTATCATCTGCGATAGCGTCCTGGGCAACCTGGGTTGCATCGACACCGAATACGGGGATCTTTGTGCAGTTTCCGTCACCGAGGTTGTAACCTGCAGCCTGAAGTGCGGAGATAGCGCCGATTGCCATATCGTCGTTGTTGGCGATGACAAGCTCGATCATGTTTCCGTTTGCCTCAGAATACTCTGCAAGGTTAGTACCCATGAACTCGTTACCTGCTGCGGATGACCATGCACCGTTGGGGTCGAGCTGATACTTATCGGAGTTGTTGGGGTTGAAGTATACGAGCTCGGGATAACCGTTCTCTGCAAGTACTGCATTTGCATCTTCAACACCATACTGTGTACGGTAGATAGCCTCAACATTGGCAGCATCACCCATGAACATTGCATAGGAGATCTGTCCGTCGCCGTTAAGGTCTGTAGCCTCATAGTTCTCAACAAGGAAATCACCGATCATCTTACCCTGCATGTGACCTGCTTCAGGAGCATCTGTTCCGATGAAAGCGATATTGTCGTGAGAATTGAGGACTGTTCCTTCCTCTCCGTCACCCTCAACTGCACGGTTGAAGAAGATAACAGGTACATCGCCTGCTGCGGAGATGATCTGCTCAGCTGCATCTGCTGATCCGGATGTAACAAGGTTTACAACAAGAACGTTAAATCCGTTCGTAACTGCTGTCTGAACCTGCTCTAACTGTGTTCCCTGATTGTTGTTGCTGTCGAAATCCTGATATTCGATACCTGCTTCCTCGAGGTCAGCATCAAGAGCTGATCTGACTGTTGAAAGGTAAGCATCCGAGAAGGCATACCAGAAAACGGCGACCTTAACATCGGAAGAACCTGCAGAATCGGTATCGCCAGAACCTGAGTTACAAGCAACGAGGCTGACGATCATGACCAAAGACATGATCAGAGCAATAATCTTTTTCATGTTTCATTCCTCCAGAAAAGATAAAGTTGGTCTGGTCTTTCGGGCATCCGAAAAACCCTCCTTCGTGAAAGATATTAACCAACCGCAAAAGGAAAAAACATGAGGATCCTTACAAAAAAGGTTAGGATAATTATGTTGATTAAACTAAGAGGCACAAAAGGTCTTGCACTTTATTGTGCACATTAACTAAAAGAGAATAGCGCCTGCTGGCTCTCCTGACTGAACATATTATCGTGGGTTATTATGGTGGTTGCAGTATCGATCCAGGTATTGGGATCAAAGCTCTCGCCCTCGAGGACTTTCCATGCGCTCTCAACTCCCAGATATCCCATAGCATAGGGATTCTGCGCTATAAGAGCAGAGACAGCACCGTCACGCATAAGCTCCACGCATTCCAGGTTTGTGTCAAATCCGACAACGCGGACCTCCTCCGAGACCCCGAGATCGACAACGGCTCTTCCCGTTCCCACGGCCAGCGGCTCGTTAAGTCCGACAAGAACATTTATATCCGGGTGATCATTAAGAAGCTCCTCTGCACCAAGTTCAGCCGCTTCAGGGGTCGATGCCACATTGACCATGTAGATCTTTTTGACACGCGGATCATCTTCCAGGCTCCCGCGAAGTCCCTCTTCCCTCTCCTGACCATTCCTGGTGCCCTGGGCAAAATTAACGATACCAACACAGATCTCATCATCATCCGTATCCAGAACGGCAGATCCGGTCATCATCCCCGCCTGGACATTATCTGTTCCTATCCTGGCAGAGACATTTTGAGAATCAACATCACTGTCTATGACGATTATCTTCACTCCGGCTCTTGCGGCAGCATCGATGGCAGCTGCATTTTCGCTGTAGCTAATGGCAGAAAAGACGATGGCATCCGCCCCCTCGCTGACTGCCTGTTCTATATACTCATTCTGCTTCTCATAGTCCTCTTCCGTCTCAGGACCTACGATAGTGAGATCCACGTTATACTCAGCCTTGGCTGCATTGGCCCCCGCAAACGCCGAAAGCCAGAACTGGGTGTCGGTCGATTTTACGATAAGCCATATATTGTAGCGTGAATCATTATCCCTGTTTCTGTAACTGCAGCCGGTGAAGAGCAGCGATAATATGAGCATAAGTGCTATGATGATCCTCTTACTTCTCATACTCACTCTCCTCCTTGACTTTAGGCATTCTTATGATGACCCGGGTCCCTTCATCCAGGACACTTTTTATAGTGAGGCCGTAGTCCTGTCCGAAGTATATCTTCAGTCTGTCGTTAACATTCTTTATGCCGATACCCGTGTGGTCGCTCCTGTCTTTATTCATTATGGCGGTGATCTGATCCTCGTTCATTCCGTTTCCGTTATCCTCGACCGCCATGACTATATCGCCGCCGTCCTGCTTGACGGAAACTGTTATCTCACCGCCGTCCACAAGACCGTTGATCCCATGGTAGATGGCATTTTCGATAATGGGCTGAAGAGTTATCTTATTGCACAGATAATCAAGGCATTCGTCATCCACATCAAAGGAATAACTGAACTGGTTCTTATATCTGTGGGACTGGATCTGAAGGTAGCTCTCCGCATGCTGCAGTTCGCTCCTTATGGGGATAAGCTCGTGACCCTTGCTTATGCTTATCCTGAAAAGGCGGGCGAGGGCATTTACCATCTCTACTACTTCTTCCTTTTTCCCGCGCTCTGTCATCCAGGATATGGAATCCAGAGTATTATAAAGGAAATGGGGATTGATCTGTGCCTGAAGGGCGCGCAGTTCCGTCTTACGGAGATTGACCTGCTCATCCTTAACAGTTCCCATCAGGCTCTGAAGACGGATGACCATGTGGCTGAAAGATTCGGACAATGTCCTGACCTCACGTACTCCTCCGACAGGTGTATAAGTAAAATCCCCTGCGTTCTGTTCGAACTGTTCCATCGCTTCCGCAAGTCCCTGAACAGGACGGGAGAGAGCTCTGGAAAGGATCGTACTTATTATGAGCATGGCGACGAGGATAACGAATGCCGCGATCAGCAATATCCTTCCAAGCTCCCAGACGCTGTCTGTGATTATCTCCTGAACATAGCTGACACCGATCACCTTCCAGTGGGTGTTTTTGAGTGTCTGAATAGTATAGATGACACTTCCGTCTATATGATCCCCGTCTTCGAGGGCAGAGATAAGATCTGTATCCTCACTCTTAAGGTCAGAATAGATGAGCTGCTGCTGCGGGTGATAGACGATATTGCCATCCGTATCCATAAGGAAGCAGTAGCCGCGCTGCCCGATACCGACATCGTTTATGTAGGCCGATATATTACTGCAGCTTATATCAAGGGCGATCCAGCGTTCCCTCCCTCCCACATCGAGAGGAGATATCACAGTAACGACCCAGGGATATGCCCCCTCAAAAAGTGATACCACGTGAGGAGCCGATACATATCCTTCGGCATAATCATCCATCTTGTACGGATTAAAGGAAGTATTCACCTCGAGGTCTGACCTTACATCAAAAAGGCTGTAGCAATTGGCAAGCTTTCCGTAAGAATCATAAGTGGATACAGCTATAACATCCGGCCGGATCTTAAGGAACACATCAAAGAACTCATCCCTGTCCACCTCCGGCGATTCAAGCGACTCCGTCAGTATAGCCATATCTGTATCTATACTGTTCAGATAATCGTTTACCGTATTGCTCACCTGGGCGATAGTCCTGCGGCTGTTATTGGCAGCATTCCTGACAAGAGACTTCTGGTATGTTCTGATAGAAAGGAGCATCGCACTTAATAGCACAACGAGGACTGTCCCGATAAGGGACAGCAGGAGGACTGTGTTCATCCGGAGACCTTTTTGTTTCAATTCCTGTTCTCCTCACCTTTTCGCATCTTCACGGGTGAGACTCCGTAGTATTTCTTAAAGCAGAAACTGAAATAATGCTGATCACTGTAACCGCATTTTTCTGATACCTCTCCGATCTTCATGCCGCCGGCCATAATAAGGGTCCTGGCTGTTTCCATCCTCTTCTTTATGAGCAGATTGATAAATGTATCACCTGCATATTTCTTCATATTGGCACTGAGGTAATTGGGACTTACGTGGAGTTCCTCACTGACAGAATTAAGTGACAGTGATTCGTCCATATATCTCGTCTTGATTATCTGCAGTGTCCTTTCGACAAGAACGCTCATTCCGTCCTGTTTCCTCTTTGAGATCCTCTCATTGCCGGCAAGGCAGAACTCTATTACCCTTCTCCTGAAGGATTCACTGTCGAGCTTATCCCTCAGGGGATCAGTCAGGCTGCAGCGCCTGAGGAGCATGGAAAGCTCTTCCTTTCCCAGTGCCGCAAGGATGGCATCTTGCGCATTGACCATCGTCTGCATGATACCGAGAGCTCTTGTCCCGGGGCTGAGTTCCTCTTCAAGGTAAGCCTCGAGTTCTCTCCTGTTTCCTGTAAAGAGCATACGGTCAAGTTCTGCCGCAGATCTGTTAGTATTCTCCCTTTCCTCCGAGAAAGATGAGGTCTTATCTATGTTATATAATCCGGGACCATCTGCAAGTCTTAAGGCATCTACAGCCTCCTTGCAGGCAGTGACAGCACCGCTGAACTCCCCGAACCTTCTGCTGACGCCGATGGTGCAGTCTGTTCCGAGGATCCTCTTACAGACATAGTAGAGTTCGTCCAGAGCCTTCCCGAGATCCTTGAATCCGTTTTCCGATATGAGGAGCGATAATACCCTTCCGCCTGAGATGATGCTGCAGCAGGTAAAGTACTGACGGAGCACCTTATCGACAGTCTGATCGGCAGTAGGCGGAAGAGAGCCTGCGCTTAAGGCAAGGACAGCAAGGGAAAAAGGAACATAAAATTCCAGTCCTGTATCGTATAGTCTCTTGATTATCTCCGACTCATCAGAGAAGTCAGCATTTCTGTCAAGGAGGAGCGATGCCACAGTAAGATGTCTGCTCGCAGGACCGTCCGAAGGCATAAGTTCCTTGAAACGGTTTTCCATCTTCTGATGGATCTCCTTCAGGGCCTGGGTCAGCTCCCCCATGCTGATGGGCTTAAGAAGATATGACATTACCTGGCTTTCGATGGCGCTCCTGGCATATTCAAAATCATCATATCCCGTCAGGAATGCTATCTGGATAAGAGGCTGCAGCTCCCGGACCTGGCGGGCGAGTTCAGTTCCCTTTATGAAAGGCATCTGGATATCAGTTAATAGAAGATCGGGCTCAAGCTGCTCAACGAGCTGTAATGCATCAAGTCCATTGTTGGCACGGCCTACCAGACGGAATCCGATAGATTCCCAGTCGATCATCTCACAGACATCTTCGAGTAACTCTTCTTCATCATCAGCTACGACGATAGTAAACACCTGCTCAGACATGTGCATTCCCTCCTTCTTTTCCTAAATTCTACAAACAGTGATAGTATTTGTAAAGAAAGGGAAATCGCCATAAATTATAATAATAGGGAGGGCAGATAATGGACCTTATAACGTTGATCACAGACTCGATCCCGTACCTTTCCGAGTTTGATTATGACCACTACCCGGACAATTTTGACACATTCAAAAATGAACTTTCAAAGATCGATCTCACGGGAGAAGATGATCTTCTGGATAAGCTTGAGAAGAGGCGTGATGGACTTTCCCTGTGGAAGAAAAAGAGTGCCTTTGAAGAACACAAAAAAGTGCTGGCCTTATTTCTCTGTCCTGCCCTCAAAAAGATAGACAGGGAAGATCTGGCCATGTCGATCAACAATGAATGGAACGAACGTTACCCTAAAAACATCTTCCGTCCCGGCGATTTTGAAACACTCTTAAAGGGGTTTGATTCAAACCTTCTCGGACTTCCCCTGCGAAAGTCAAAGAAAAGGTAATTCACTTCTCTTTGTAATCTGACTCATCCTCCACTTCAAGAGATTCAGTAATTACTGTCTCTTCCTGTCCTGAAGCCTCATCATCAGCATAGAGATCTACTCC
>CACXGG010000026.1 GCA_902767145.1 Oscillospiraceae bacterium
GCCGTCCAGGTATGCGGAGTCTCCGATCTTAACAGGCTTTGAGACCATGGGCATGGAGGCGGAAGCCCTCAGCCATTCCATATTCTCCTTATCTGCATCGGTCATGTTATGGTAGACGGCTTTTCCCGTGTAGACATCTGTTGCCACCACATAGAAATCCATAGGATTGTTCCTGAAGGTCTCCCGGTCGAACTTATCCAGTTCCATGGGGATATCGTAGTAGCAGAACTTGGCTCCGTATATGTCTCCTGTTAAGAGCAAGGATCTGAAGCTGCTGTATCTCCAGTAGTTACAGTAACGCTTGTTGTAGCGGATGACCCTGCCTATCTGCTTCGATTTGTAGTTGCAGCCGAAAGCAGCTCCCGCAGATACGCCTATGGCAGCGTCGAATTCTATACTGTTTTCGAGAAAGACATCCATGACTCCCGCGGTAAACATCCCGCGCATGGCTCCGCCTTCAAGTACCAGTCCCTTTTTCATGACAAATAATATACATTCCTTCTTTACTTCTTGCAAGAAAAGGGAGGGGAGCGTAAAATGAAAACGATTCTCATTTTTGAAAAGGAATAACTTATGGCTGAGAAAAAGGGATATAAGACAAAACATCAGGGTGAGCTCATCGACTACCTGAAGACCATACCCGGCAGACATGTTACTGCCGGAGAGATCTGCACATGCATGAAGAACAGCGGCAGCACCATCGGTACCGCCACTGTATACAGACAGCTGGAAAAACTGGTATCCGAGGGTACCATCAACAAGTATATCGTGGACGAGGGATCGAGTGCCTGCTACGAGTATGTTCCTGGTGCGGAGCACTGCAGCACGGAGAACTGTTATCACCTGAAGTGTTCCTCCTGCGGAAAGCTCATCCACCTGGAGTGCCATGAAGTCGCTATACTCACTGAACATATAAAAGAACATCACGGCTTTACCGTGGATCCCAGAAGGACTGTCTTCTACGGAACATGTCCTGACTGCGGAAAGGAGGGTTGAGATGGCCCTTCTTAAGTGTGAAGACCTGACATTGGGATATGAGGATATCACCCTGGCCGAAGGCGTGAACTTCGAAGTCAACGAAGGCGAGTACTGGTGTATCACCGGAGAGAATGGCACCGGTAAAACGACTCTTATGAAGACGGTCCTGGGACTTCGCCAGCCCCTTAAGGGCAAGATAATCCACGGGGATGGCCTTCTTAAGAACGAGATAGGATATCTTCCCCAGAGAACAGAGTATAAGAAGGATTTCCCGGCATCTGTCAGGGAGATCGTACTTTCGGGATTTCAGGGAGCACTGGGATTCCGCCCTTTCTATTCTGCTGCCCAGAAGGCTGCGGCGATGGAGAACCTGAAGAGGATGGGAGTAGAGGATCTGGCAGACAAGTCCTTCGGAAACCTTTCAGGAGGCCAGCAGCAGAGAGTGCTCCTGGCAAGAGCCATCTGCGCCACCAGGAAGATGCTCCTTCTTGACGAGCCTGTGGCAGGACTTGATGTAAATGCGGAAGCAGAGATGTATAAGCTCATCGAGTCCCTGAACAAAGAGGAAAAGATCGCCATCATCATGGTCACCCATGATCTTGAATCCGCAAGAGAATATGCGACCCACGAGATACATTTTGGTGAGGAGGTCAGTGTAAGATGCTTGAGACATTGACCTACTACATGGGATTTCCTCTGATCAGGTATGCTGTTGCGGTAGTGGTCCTGATCGCACTGTGCTCGTCTCTTATAGGCGTCACGCTTGTGCTTAAGAGATTCTCCTTCATCGGTGACGGACTTTCCCATGTGGCCTTTGGAGCTGTGGCCATCGCCACTGTTCTGGAGGTGACCACCAGCATGATCGTGGTTCTCCCTATTACGGTCATCTGTGCCATCCTTCTTCTCAAGGGCGGAAAGTATGTGAAGGTAAAGGGTGATGCGGCCATCGCCATGATATCGGTAAGTGCCCTGGCAGTGGGATATCTTCTAATGAACATATCCTCCAAGTCCTCCAACCTGTCGGGAGATGTGTGCAGTACCCTGTTCGGATCAACTGCCCTCCTGTCACTGGAGCTTACGGATGTCCTTATATGCCTTGTGGTATCCATTTTGGTAACCGTGGCATTTGTTGTATTCTATAACAGGATATTCGCCGTGACCTTTGACGAGGATTTTTCACGCACCTGCGGAGTCAATGCGGAGAAGTACAACCTGATGATAGCCATTATCATCGCGGTGATCATAGTACTGGCCATGAACTTCGTGGGATCGCTCCTTATATCCGCTCTCATAGTATTTCCGGCTCTTTCAGCCATGAGGATATTCAAGAGCTTCTTAAAGGTAACGGTCTGTTCTGCGGTGATATCCGTGGTATGTGCCCTTTCAGGCGTCATCGTTTCGATCCTGGCAGGCACCCCTGTAGGTGCGACTATCGTCGCAGCTAACATAATCTGTTATTTCTGCTTTATGGCTGCAGGAAGGATAAAGGGAGAATGAGTAATAAGGGACTGACATGGAAGAACCTTAAGGAGCTGGAGTTAAAAAAGCTCTTCTGGATGACAGTGGCAGGTATCGTTTCCGCCATCGGTATCACGGTCTTTCTGTCACCTGTCCACCTGTACGACAGCGGCATCGCCGGAACGTCACTTCTTCTTTCACAGCTGACACCACCCTATCTGTCCCTGTCACTTTTCCTCATCATCCTCAACGTGCCGCTCCTTCTCTATGGCTATCACAAGGAAGGATTTGCATTTACCTTCTATTCCATATATGCGGTACTTATCTATTCCATAAGCGCTTCGATAATTGAGAATCATATCCTTACCGGCGCCCATGAAGCGTCGCCTATAGCGGGAACTGACCTTATACTCTGTGCCATCTTCGGAGGCCTTATCTGCGGCGCCGGATCCGGTATCTCGGTAAGGCACGGAGGAGCCATCGACGGAATAGAGGTCATGGCGGTCATCTTCGCCAAAAAGCTCAACCTGACGGTGGGCACTTTCATGATGTGCTATAACGTTATCCTCTATGTAACTGCAGGTGCCATCCTTCACAGCTGGGTGCTCCCTCTGTATTCCATCGTCACCTACTATGTGGCTCTCAACACCATCGATTTCATCGTGGAAGGTCTGGACAGGTCCAAGGCGGTAATGATCATCACCGACAAGCCCGACAATGTATCAAAGGCACTGGTGGCTGAGTTCGGATCAGGCCCCACAAAGATCACTGCAAGGGGCGGTTTTACGAACAAGGAAAAGGGTGTTCTTTACTTCGTTGTAAACAGGTTCCAGATATCCAGGATGAGACTTATCGTGCATAATGCAGACCCTAAGGCATACATGACCATAAGTGATGTGGCAGACGTGTATAAATACGTTCCCGAGGACTGATATCGGGTCAAATCATTTTTATCTTTTTACGGATATATAGGTCTTTTTATCTCCATATATGCAAATCGCCTTATTTATGCGTTTTTTGCCTCTCTAAAGACGGGTGTTTTTTGTAAAATCTGCCAACGGAAATGGACCCTCGCAGGGTGCTATAATTTAAATGCGGGCTCTCGTGTCCGTTCTTCAGGGTTAGTCTTTTTTGAGTTATGTTAGCGAGGTCGGTATGAAGCATTCTAAAGGCGAGACAGTTGTCTACGGCGGAAGCGGCGTATGTCAGATAGACGATATCAGGGATATCAGTTTTTACCATGAGCGTCCCCAGAAATATTATGTGCTCAAGCCTCTTTTCGTTAAGCAGTCCCAGACTGTTTATGTTCCCATGAATAATGAGAAGCTGACAGCTAAGATCCAGCCTGTTATTTCACGTGAGGAGGCACTGGAACTCATCCATGGTATAAATGACAACGATGTGGAATGGATCGAGGACAGAAATCTCCGTAAGGATACATTTAATGATCTGGTCATGGGCGGAAACAGAAAGGCCATCATCAATGTTATTACAGTTATCATCAACAAGAGAAGGGATCTTCTCGCTGAAGGCAAGACCCTCAATATGCAGGATGAGAAGATCCTGGCCGAGGCAGAGAGAAGGATGAATGCGGAATTTGCCGTAGCCCTGGACCTGAAGATCGAGGAAGTGGAGGGCTTTATCCAGGAGGAGTCCCAGAAGGCCGGCTGACCATCAAACTTGACATATACATGTTCAAGTGTTTAAATAAACGGGAATTTTCCCGAAAGGATATTCTTATGTCTAAGAAGTTTTTTGAGAATGCATACTATTATTACTTTTACTTTGGAGACAACAAGTAAGAGTGGTTTGTGCATGACGGAATCCTTTAGGAAATAAAAGAGAAATAACAGCGCCGCACGGATCACAGGACCCGGGCGGCGTTTTAGGTTAAGCCGCAGGATGTGGCAGGAAAGGAAGGCAGAACATGATCGCAGTAGTAAAGAGAGAGGCAACCGAAAGTCAGGTAAAGAATCTGATAGGATGGTTCGAAAAGCAGGGTATAAGAGTCAACGAGTCAAAGGGTGAATACTGCACCGTACTCGGACTCATCGGTGACACCACAGCCATCGATATCGACCTTCTTCAGGGACTTGATATCATCGAGTCAGTGACCAGGATCTCCGATCCCTTCAAGAAGGCAAACAGAAAGTTCCATCCCGAAGATACAGTTGTCGATATCGGAGGAGTCAAGATCGGAGGCGGTAACTTCGCAGTTATGGCCGGACCCTGTTCCGTAGAGTCCGAAGAGCAGATCATCGAGACAGCCAAGGCAGTCAAGGCAGCAGGTGCAACGCTCCTCAGGGGAGGCGCATATAAGCCCAGGACCTCCCCCTACGATTTCCAGGGACTTCACGAAGAAGGAATAAGGCTCCTCTTAAAGGCAAGGGAGGCAACGGGTCTTCCCATCGTATCCGAGATCATGAGCCCTGAGCAGCTTCCTGTCTTTGAGGATATCGACTGTCTGCAGGTCGGTGCAAGGAATATGCAGAACTTCGATCTTCTCAAAGCCCTGGGTAAGACAAACAAGCCTGTACTTCTCAAGCGTGGTCTTTCCGCTACACTGAAGGAACTTCTCATGAGCGCTGAGTACATCATGTCAGAGGGCAACCCCAACATCATCCTCTGCGAGAGAGGCATCAGGACATACGAGACATATACAAGGAATACCTTCGACGTCAGTGCCATCGCTGCACTGAAGGAACTGTCACATCTTCCCGTTGTAGCAGATCCTTCCCACGCAACAGGTAAGGTATCCCTCATCAAGCCCATGTCAATGGCAGCCATCGTATCCGGAGCAGATGCCCTGGAGATCGAGGTCCACACCTGCCCGAAAAAGGCGCTTTCCGATGCAGCCCAGCAGCTTACTCCCGATCAGTTCACAGATGTCATGGGAGCTATCTCAAAGGCAAGGTCCATAATCTGATAAACGGAGTAAAGATATGATAGTAGGAATTGTTGGTCTGGGACTTATAGGCGCATCCTTTGCAAAGGCTTATAAGGAGAATGAAGAAGGACATACGGTATACGGATGGAACCGTACGGTGTCAGTCGCCGAGATGGCAAAGATGCAGGGCATCATCGATGATTATCTGACAGATGAGAATCTTAAGACATGTGATATCGTCATCATCAGTCTCTATCCTGAGGCTGCCATCGACTGGATGGAAAAGAGAAAGAACCTGTTCAATCCCAAGGGTCTCGTTATAGATGCATGCGGCACCAAGCGCATGGTCTGTAAGGAAGGCTTCAGGATCGCAGAAGAAGGCGGATTTGAATTCGTGGGATGCCATCCCATGGCAGGTACAAAATATTCAGGCATGAGCCATGCCAGGGGAAACATGTATAAGGGTGCACCCATGGTGGTCTGCCCCAACAGATATGACGACATGGAGCTCCTGGACAGGGTGAAGGAATATCTCGCTCCCTGCGGCTTCGGATCATTCTGTCTTTCACATCCCGACGAACACGACCGTATGATCGCATTTACTTCCCAGATGGCCCACCTGGTTTCCAATGCTTATATCAAGAGCCCCAATGCTCTTAACCATAAAGGCTTTTCCGCCGGATCCTACAAGGATATGACCAGGGTCGCCTGGCTCAATCCCGAGATGTGGACCCAGCTCTTCCTTGAGAACAAGGACAATCTCATCTTCGAGATCGATTACCTTATAGAGGAACTGAAGAAGTACAGGGATGCCATGGAGAACGAAGACCATGACAGACTTGTGGAGCTCTTAAGAGAAGGTAAGGAAAGAAAAGAAGAGGTGGACGGAAAATGAAAGGCATATTCGTAGGAACAAAACCTTCCTACAAGGTGATAATCGGATCCCGTGCGCTGACCCAGGTGGGAAGTCTTATCGAGAAGACTGCTCCCGATGTCCAGAAGGTGCTCATCGTATCTGATACGAACGTGGCTCCGCTCTTCCTCGAGACTGTAAAGAAGAGTATCGGGATAAAGAAGATCGAAGTATGCGAATATATCTTCGAGGCCGGTGAGAGATCCAAGAACATAGACTCCATAGCAGGAATGTGGGGAGTCATGGCTGAGAACAGGTTCACCAGGACAGATGCAGTAGTTGCCTTAGGCGGCGGTGTTGTCTGCGATATGGGCGGCTTTGCAGCTGCAACATTCCTGAGGGGGATCAAGGTCTTCCAGGTGCCCACATCACTTCTTGCCATGGTGGATGCATCCGTGGGAGGAAAGACGGGCATCGACCTCAAGGAGGGAAAGAACCTGGCGGGAGCTTTCTGGCAGCCCTCCATGGTCATCGAAGACACTGACTGCCTGAAGACCCTTCCCGATGATCTTTTTACCGAAGGTCTCGGGGAAGTGATCAAGCATGCATTCATTATGGACAGGGATCTTTATGATCTCCTTTCACAGATCGCAGAAGAGGGCAGGGCAGACAAGATAAGAGAAGACGATCTTCTTATGGAAAAGATTGTCTCCATGAACGTCTCCGACAAGGTCAGCGTGATAACGGAGGATACTCTCGATAACGGCCTTCGCCAGACCCTTAACTACGGTCATACTGTGGGACATGTCATCGAGAGGAACAGTAACTTCACCCTGGCCCACGGCGTATGTGTTGCCAAGGGTATGGGCATCATCATAGATGCCTGCGAGGCGGCAGGTACCCTGGATCCCGAAGAGGCGAAAAAGATGAGAGATCTTATCACCGCCTATGGCCTTCCGGTAACGGATGATATCACTCCCGAGGAAGCAGTGGAGGGTGCCCTTAACGACAAGAAGAAAAGAGGGGATACCATATCGGTTATCCTCGTAAACAAGATCGGGACTTCCAAGATAAAGAAGATGTCAGAAGAGGAGTTTCTGGATTTTCTCAAAAAAGGTAAAAAGGCATGATCATATCAGGAAAGGGAAAACTTGATATCACCATAGATGCGCCGCCTTCCAAGTCGGTCTACCACAGGGAGCTGATCATAAGGTTTCTCGCAGGAGACAGAAACAACCTTCAGGATCTTCCTGAAGACAGCGACGACATAAAGGCCACCAGAGCATGCCTCAGGAGCATGGCGGAAGCAGGAACGGGTGACGTTGTTACCCTTTCCTGTAAGGAGAGCGGATCCACCCTGAGGTTCATGATCCCCGTGGCCTCTGCATTCCTTCTGAAGAATGGGGCTCCCATAGCTTCAAAGCTCATCTTCAAAACGGAGGGAAGGCTCTTTGACCGTCCCCTGAAGGAGCTTTCCGAAGCTATGGAAAAGGGCGGCATAATCATCACTAAGAACGAAAACGACAGGACCATAGAAGTAACAGGAAA
>CACXGG010000027.1 GCA_902767145.1 Oscillospiraceae bacterium
GACTTCGTGTCTAAGCATATCCTGCGCGGTCCGTGGAAGGACAGACTTCGGCCCGTTCTTCTGAACTCCTGGGAGGCATCCTACTTTAAGATAAGCGAGAGAAAGCTCCTCCGCCTTGCCCGGAAGGCAAAGAAGGTGGGAGTAGAGCTCTTCGTGATGGACGACGGGTGGTTCGGCAGAAGAGACGACGATACCACATCTCTGGGGGACTGGTTCCCGAATAAGAAGAAGCTTCCCCGGGGCGTAAAGGGCATCTGCGACAAAGTGCGTGCCCTGGGACTTCAGTTCGGCCTCTGGGTCGAGCCTGAGATGGTGAGCCGCGACAGCGACCTTTACAGGGCCCACCCTGACTGGGCGATGGAGATCCCCGGAAGGAGTCATTCCGAGGGGAGGAATCAGATGGTGCTGGATCTGGCGAATGTGGAAGTCCAGGATCACATCATCAGTGCCATGAGCGATGTTTTTTCCTCTGCGGAGATCTCATATGTCAAGTGGGATATGAACAGGAATTTCTCTGATATATTCTCACGCTCCCTTCCCCCTGACAGGCAGGGGGAAGTGGCGCACAGGTATATCCTCGGTCTTTACAGGATAATGAGTACCCTTACGGAGAAGTTCCCGGAGATCCTTTTCGAGGGATGTGCCTCCGGAGGCAACAGGTTTGACCTGGGGATATTGAGCTACTTCCCGCAGATCTGGGCAAGTGACGATACTGATGCGGCGGTGAGGGCGGAGGTCCAGACAGGATACAGTTACGGCTATCCCATGTCCTGCGTGACCGCACATGTTTCCGACTGTCCGAATCACCAGACCCTGAGACGCACTCCTATAGAGACCAGGTTCAATGTGGCTGCCTTTGGTGTCCTCGGATATGAATGCAATCTGGCGGATATGAGCAGGGACGATCTCGATGCGGTCACCTCACAGATAGAGATGTATAAAAAGTGGCGTGATGTCATGCAGTTTGGAAGGTTCTACAGGAGCAGTTCCATGATCGATTCAAGGACTGCGGACGGAGATCCTCTCGGAGCTCCCGGAATGAGCCTTCTTGAACCTTTGCCGGGGAACGATACCTCCTGGACTGTGGTCTCGCATGATAAGTCGAAGGCTGTGTCTATGACGATGCAGATGACAGCTCACCCCAATGCCCAGTGGGGGGTCTTAAAGCCCATGGGACTTGACGGGGAGACCAGATATCATATCGAGGGAAGGAAGATGAAGTTCGACCTTCGTGAGTTCGGAGGCCTCATCAATTATGTTGCGCCTATACATGTAAGGCAGGATGGTCTGCTCCACAGGATCATCGCCAGGTTCTATAAGATGAAGTCCGAGAGTGAGTCCCATGATATGTACGGCGATGCGATGATGTATGCCGGGGTCCACCTGAGAAGCGCCTTTGCATCCGGAGGATATAATGAGAATATGAGGTACTATCCGGATTTCGGTTCGAGGATATATACGATAGAAAAGATAAGCCGCTAAAAGGCAGGAGTGATCATTATGAGGATCGACATCAATAACGGCTGGCTGTGGTCGCCTGAATTCAGTGAAGACATGGTGAAGCCTTCCTTTGAAGACGAAGACAAGATGGAGCGCGTAAGGATCCCGCACGCGGTGAGCCTCACGCCCTTTAGCTGCTTCGACGAGAAGATATATCAGAAACTGTCCTGTTACAGGAAGACCATTGATGTCCCTTCGGAGTGGGAGGGAAAGAAGGTCTATATCACCTTTGATGCAGTTGCCCATGATGCAAAGGTGTTCGTGAACGGAGATCAGGTGGCAGAGCACTCCTGCGGTTATACTGCTTTTACTGCCGACCTTACTTCACATCTTAAATACGGTGAGTCCAACGTTATCGCGGTCAGATGTGACAGCCGTGAGGATCTGAACATCCCGCCCTTCGGCTTTGTGATCGACTATATGACCTACGGCGGTATCTACAGGGAGGTCCGTCTCGATATCAGGGAGAAGGATCATATCAAAGATGTCTTTGCGTCAGCGGGAATGGACGGGAATGTCCATATCAGGACAGAGATCGAAGGCGAAGGCAGGCTCTGTGCGAAGATCACGGACCTTAAGAATGGAGATGTTATCTTCGAGGGCGGATGTGATGAGGATGCGGTGATAAAAGCTGAGGGCGTCAGGCTCTGGTCTATAGACGATCCCAACCTGTACGAACTTACTTTGACATTGAAAAACGGCACTTCGGAGGATCATTTTACGACCCGTATCGGCTTCAGGGATGCTGTCTTCAAAAAGGACGGATTCTACCTTAACGGAAAGAAGGTAAAGATCAGAGGACTTAACCGCCACCAGTCGTGGCCCTATGCGGGATATGCCATGCCAAGGTCCATGCAGAGGCTGGATGCGGATATCCTTAAGAACGAGCTGGGAGTAAACAGTGTGAGGACTTCCCATTATCCCCAGTCGCACCATTTTATAGACAGGTGCGATGAGCTGGGACTTCTCGTCTTTACCGAGATCCCGGGCTGGCAGAACATCGGTGATGATAAGTGGAGGGATCAGGCAGTCATAAATACCAGGGAGATGGTTGCCCAGTACAGGAACCATCCTTCCATAATACTGTGGGGCGTAAGGATCAATGAGTCGGTGGACTGCGACGAGCTCTATGAGAAGACGAACAGGGCGGCACATGAGCTGGACCCCGTAAGACAGACCTCAGGCGTCAGATATCTTAAGAAAAGTTCTCTTCTCGAGGATGTCTATGCCTATAACGATTTCAGTCACAACGGAAGCACTCCGGGGTGTGAGTCCAAAAAGAGCGTTACTTCAGATATGGATAAGCCGTATCTTATCAGCGAATATAACGGCCATATGTATCCCACCAAGGCTTTCGACGATGAGCTTCACAGGCAGGAGCATGCGCTGCGCCACTGTAATGTTCTGGACAGCGTCATGGCAAATGATGATATCGCAGGATCCTTCGGATGGTGTATGTTCGACTATAACACCCATAAGGACTTCGGTTCGGGAGACAGGATATGCTACCACGGAGTGACGGATATGTTCAGGAATCCGAAGCTTGCCGCTTCTGTCTATGCCAGCCAGAACAGGGACCTTGAGCCGGTCCTGGAGATAAGTTCCTCTATGGATATCGGCGAACATCCATCCGGCAACAGGGGAGAGGTTTATATCATCACCAACTGCGACAGCGTAAAGATGTATAAGAATGATACTTTCATCAAGGAATATACCCACCGCGGCTCGAAATATAAGAATATGATCTGCCCGCCTATCCTGATCGACGACTTTATCGGTGATCAGATGAAGGAAAAGGAGGGCTTTTCGGACAGACAGGACAGGATAGTCAGGGATGCACTTAACTTCTCTGCCATTTATGGCATGGATAAGATGCCCGCCGGGATGAAGCTTTCCCTGGGGGAGGCCATGGTCAGGTATAAGATGAGATTTGATGACGCATATATGCTCTTCGGCAAATATATCGGGAACTGGGGAGGTCAGGCGACACAGTTCAGGTTTGACGGCATAAGGGACGGCAAGGTCGTCAGGTCGGTGATAAAGTCCTCCATGACAAAGCTCTGCCTTCACCTTGATGTGTCGTCATCTGATCTCGTTGAAGCGGAGACTTATGATGTTGCTTCCGTCAGGATACGCGTGACCGATGAGTATGGCAATGTCATGCCTTTCTACAACAGGCAGGCAGTCCTCGAAGCAAGCGGTGACATTGAGATCCTCGGACCTTCCTTTGCGGATATAAACGGCGGTATGGGCGGCGTCTATATAAAGAGCGCGGGAAAAGAAGGGAAGGGGAACCTTAAGATCACTTTCCCGGACCCGGGACTTGATGCATCATTGGACTTTAATATCTCGAAAAAGGATAGTTGTATTGACATTTAAGTTGGATCTGAATATTGACAAACCGCGATCAGGATATCATATCCTGAAGTGTTCGATCTGCTTTGACATGTTATAATCGTGTTAATATCAAGGGAACAGGGGGAACGGTATGAAAAGAATGATGGCAGTCATGATCGCGCTTGTGGCGGCATGTCTGATGGCGGGATGTGTCCTTCGCCCCTATACCCCCAAGCCCGCGCTGGATTATATAAAAGGTGACATAGAATACGAATTCCGTGTCGGAAGAAATGCCGCCTTCATGAACGAAGTGGCTGAGACGGATGCTGGATTTGATAAGGACAGATTCGTCGATCTCTTTAATGAATATTCACAATATAATCCCAATCATCTGAAGTATAATCTCGATGAATGTGATCTTAAGATAAATGCCGAGGATCAGCCGGAAGAATACAATGAGATGAAGGATTCCGAGATCAATATCAGTATCAGCTTCGAAGAGGGCAAACGAAGTGTATCTGTCTTTGACTATGATTCCACATTATACTTTTTTGTGCTGTGCATGGGCGGGAACAGCGAGCCGGATGAGATAGGATACTACTATATGGAACTGTCTGATGAGATGGAGTCCTACTGGCGTCCCATACTGTCACAGGTCAGAGAAGAAGCTGAGGTGAATCATCTTGAGAATTACGGTAGTTTCTCACTGGAGGAGCCCCTCTGTTATGATGGGGAGTATTACATAAAGCTCACTGACTGCGGTGAGGTGTATCTGATATCTGTCTATCCTTCCCGTGACACCGGTGCATGGCCTCTGTGCCACGTCGATAAGGATGAGTACGAAGGAGTTTGCTGGGAAGAGGATACATATAATGTCTGGATCCAGTCATCCCCGGATGGAGTATGCTGTTACAGCTATGATGGAAGCGGATGGGCAGAGGACCCTGAGGCTGTCAGACCTGATTATATTATCAGTAAATATGACTGATATACCTTGTGCTACAATAGCTTTATCGATCAGGGAGGCACGATATGTTCTGTTCTAATTGCGGTACCAGGCTAAATGATACGGATAGATTCTGTAAGATGTGCGGAACGGCAGTTCCTGTTCCTTCTGCGGTTGCTCCTGAAGACCCCAAGGCAGTTCCTCCGGAACAGGCGGGCGGAAAAGGTTTAAGGCGTGCCTGTTTTATCACAGGAATAGTTGCCAATGTCTTTAATCTTCTCCTCATGGTCCCCATAGGGCTCATCGCTGTAGTAATTGCGTTCATAGGATTATTGGCGATCCTCTTTGGGGCGGGAGATGATGTGCTACTCATGTCCGTAGGGATGTTTGCCGTTACATTTCTCGGCTTTGGCGGTTCCATAGCTGCTCTTGCCTTAAATGGTATTGCCAATTCCCGCAAAACACGGGGCGTACGCACAAGGATGTTGTTCAGAAGGATCTCCTGCATAGTGACAGCTGTCATTGCAGCTCCCAATGCTCTTGCGATCTACCTCTTTAACCAGGATTATGATGAGTTTGCCGGCTTCTATATATTCTTCGTCCTCGGGATCATAGCATCCATCGTCTTCATAGTCCTTACTATATTGACTAATTCATCCGACAGAAAGGCACTTGAGCAGCAGGCATCATGACGGTCGATCTTCAGGCTAAGGCAGAAAAGAGCATAAGAGAGGAATTTCATGCCTCTTTGTTTGCGCCATTTTGTAAAGCCTGTAAGACATATGAGGAGATCTCCTCCTCTGATAAGACGCCATGCTATTCCTGCACCAGGAAGAGGCGGGGACATCTGTACACAAAGGCATCTGAACTCGGGTGCAATAAGATCGCCCTGGGTTTTCTGCTGGGGGTCAGGAAAGTTCAAAGATGATATGGTAATATCAGGGGTAACAGACTGGAAGGAGGCCGGGTAGGATATGGCTACATTATGCAGGAACTGCGGACACGCACTCGTTTTTGATCCTGCTTCACAGAAGATGTTATGTGAGGCCTGCGGAAGTTTCTTTGAAGCTGAAGAAGTGGAGTCGGAGGTCAAGAGGCTCAGACAGGACCTCAAGGCGGAATCTGTCAGGGATGTCTATGGCGATGATGCTGATAAGGATATGATGGACTGCTATATCTACTCCTGCAGTGAGTGCGGGGGAGAGATCTCCGTAAACGGAACAGAGGCCTCCACCACATGTATCTACTGCGGAAATCCCAATGTGGTATTCAGCAGGATCTCCAGGCAGAAATGTCCTGAGTTCATACTTCCCTTCACCATTTCAAAGGATGAAGCCATCAGGCTCGTACATGAGAAGATCGACAGGGGACTCTTTATCCCCAAGGCGATAAAGGAGTTTACTCCCGACTGCGTCAGGGGGATCTATATCCCTTACTGGATCGTGGATGCTGACTATACAAATGCGATGGTCATATCGGGCCAGGTCAGGAACGGAAAGAGTACTGTTACCAGGTTCTATGGCCGTGCAGGCAACATGAGGATAAGAAGACTTCCTGTGGAGGGGGCAAGTGGTCTTACGGATGAGAGCAGTATGAAGCTCGAGCCCTTTGATCTTACGAAACTTAGGGACTTCGATGAGGATTATCTGTCAGGCTTTTATTCCAATGTGTCGGATATCACCTATGGCGACGTGAGATCTGTGGTCAACAAAAGGGCCTTGGATTTTTTCAGCGAGGCTGCCATGCAGGAGATCAGGGCCTCCAATAAAAAGGTGGCAAACTCCAGACCTTCCTTATGTATCAACAGGGATATGAAATATGCCATGCTCCCGGCCTGGTTTATCACATTCAAGCACAAGGGAAAGTCAAATACTATCCTGGTAAACGGTGAATCTGGAAAGGTCGTATGCGCTCTTCCCTGGAATAAGGTGCTGTTCTTTACGCTTCTGGTGATAATCGGGATCCTGGCCACTGTTGTGTCTTTCTTTGCCTTAAGAGGACTTCTTCCTGTGATACTGTCAAGCCGTTCCAAGAACAACGGAAGGCTCCTGGGGGCCATAGTGATGGGTATCATCGTCCTGTTCGCCACCGGCATCTCCAAGGTCCGCAGGGTCATAAAAAATATCGTTCTTACCCAGGACAAGGCTATATTTGATTTTACGAAGAAAAGGCAGGGATGAGGATATGGATATACTTGCGCTGATAATCGCCATAGGCCTGGGATTTGGTCTTTCCTGCTGGATCCTGGGACGTAAACTGGATGAGTCGAACAATATAGGTGACAGCACCGGCAGCCGTTTTCAATATAGTGCTGATGTTCATTTTACAGTGTCGAAGGACCGCCTTTCAAACCGCGACAGGGAATCATTCTGCAGTGATTATGCCAAAAAGCTGGAGGACCCCTACCCGGCGGTTAATCCAAGTACTCCCGTCAGGAGGCTGACCGAAAAGGAGAGGGAGGAGTACGGTGTGAGTTCTGCCATTCCCATGCCGTCAGAGCCTTACGAAAAGCCTGATCTTGAAGGCATCTTCGGACCCGTAGAGTGATCCCTTAAATATTTAAAGTGGAAAAAGACATCCTGTTAAGTATATTATATATTCCGTAGAAAGAAGATATATAAAGGGGTTCACAGTGGCAAAGAAGGCGATCAGGGACAGGGTGTTTTTCGGGATACTGTCAGCATTTACCGTGGTCATGCTCGCCCTGACCGTAGTCGGACTCGTCGTTTTCAATATTCAGGTAAATAACTATGAAGCTTCGGGTATAGATGCCTATACGACATATTCCCGTATATATGCCTATATCCCCAATAATCCTGACAGTACTGTATCGGAAAACCTTTATCAGGCCCTCCGGGATTACGGTATCCAGAATGACTGCCTGGTGGAGCGGATAGGTGAGGACCTTGCCACCAGCTACAGTAAGGATGAGCTCATCGCCATCGCCATTAGATCAAAGGTTTCCGGGATAATCCTGGAGGGGGATGACTCTGAGGAGACTGTTGCTCTTATCAATCAGGCGACCAATGCCGGTATCCCCGTAGTTACGGTCATGACTGATGCTCCCGGTTCCTCCAGATGCAGCTTCATAGGACTTAACAACTACAGCGTAGGTGTCAAATACAGCGACCTTATCCTTGATGCGGCGGAGGAGAGAGAGGGTTCTACTGATCTCAATGCCCTGGTAATAATGAGCTCCGGAGCCAGCAATGAGAGTGTTATCTATGGTGCTATCCAGGAGCAGCTCCAGAACAGTTCCATAGAGATCGAATCCGTGGCCATAGATCCTGATTCGGCCTTCAGCACAGAGGAGAAGGTCATCGACCTTCTGGACGGATATGAGGAGATGCCTGATATCATCGTCTGCCTCAGCGACATAAACACGAGATGTGTATACCAGTCTGTAGTCGATAAGAACTGCGTCGGTGTAACCACCATAATCGGATACTACGGTTCCGACACTGTGCTGGAAGGTATAGAGCGAGGTGCCATCGATGCCACGTTGAGCGTAGATACCACCCAGGTGGCGCAGTACTGCGTCAATGCCCTGAACGAGTATATCGAGAGGGGAAATGTGAGCGAATATTACAGTACGGGTTATATCCTTATCAACGAGGATAATGTTTCAGGTTATTTAGAGGAAACTCCTGAAGAGGGGGGAGACGTATGAAGTGGGTAAGAAAGCGTTTCCGCCATCTGCAGATAAGGCATAAGCTCATCGCGGTCTTCCTCGTGACGTCCATGGTGGCATTCCTTGTCAACCTGTTCGTATATCTCAGCCTTAACAGGATGCTCTCCCGTATCGATGTGGTCTACTCGACGAATATGAGCCTCAACGAGTTTGCCGACGATATCGCCCTGATGCACGCGGGCCTTACGGGATATCTGGAGACCAAGTCCACGGATGACCTGGAGCAGTACTACAAGTATTCCCAGGAGGTCTATAACAAGATCCAGCAGTTCAATGACCTGCCCACGGACAATATCCTGAAGCTCCGCGAAAGGAATATCCGGAAGATCTCCGAGAGTTATATTACCTCCGCCGAGAGCGCCGTCCGCGCCAAGCGAGGCAGGAATGTCCAGTCCTATACCAGGTACTACAAGGAATGCTCCGAGATGTACAGCGAGATCAATACCTATATCTACAGCCTTAACAATGAGACCTTCCGTATCAATTCGGAGAGCTTTAACACCCTCATCGGGTCCCTCAGGTATTCCGAGATGCTCTGTCTGTCCATCTTCATCATCGTATCCCTCATGAACGTCCTTCTCATCGTTATCCTGACGGGTACCATTACAAAGCCTCTTACCAGCCTTTCTGCGAAGGCCAACGAGATATCGGTGAGGAACCCGGAGAACGTTGAACCGCTTGAGATCTATACAGAGGACGAGGTCGGTAACGTTACCAGGGCCTTCAATAAGATGCTGGCAAGTATCAAGGAATATATCGTGAAGATCAGGGAACAGATGGTAACGGAGAGTGCCATGAAGGAGAAGAGCCTTCTTATGGAGAACCACCTGAAGGACGCCCAGCTCAAGTATCTTCAGGCCCAGATAAATCCTCACTTCCTGTTCAATACCCTTAACGCCGGAGCCCAGCTGGCCATGGTGGAGGGAGCTGACAGGACGGGAGAATATATAAGCAATATGGCCGACTTTTTCCGCTATAATGTCAAGAAGGACAATGAGCAGGTGAAGATCTCCGAGGAGATCGAACTTGTGGACAGCTATATCTATATCATGAACGTAAGATACTCCGGTGAGATCAAGTTCAGGAAGGACCTGGAGGAGGATCTTCTGGGTGTGGTAATGCCCAGCATGATCATCCAGCCCATCGTGGAGAACTGCGTAAAGCACGGCATCATGGACCTGGAGGACAGGCAGAAGGAGATAGCCCTCTACCTGTACGAAGAGGACGGATTTGCCACCATCGAGGTCAGTGATAACGGTAACGGTATGGATGAGGAGACTATAGAGAAGATCCTGGCCAGGGAGCCGTCCTCCGTTTCCGGGGAGCATACAGACGAGAAGAGCGTGGGACTTGCAAATGTTCTCTCAAGGCTGGATATCTTCTTTGACAACAGGGAACAGGTTGAGATAAAAAGTACTATTGGAGAGGGTACGCGGGTAATAATAAGGATACCTATGGAGAAAGAGACATGTACAGAGTAATGCTGGCCGACGATGAGGGCATCGTCATAGATTCACTTAAGTTCATCCTGGAGAAGAACTTTAACGAGAACTTCGAGATAGAGTCTGCCAAGACCGGCAGGAGCGTTATCGAGCTGGCAGAGACCTTCCGCCCCGATATCGCCTTTATGGATATCCAGATGCCGGGGATCAACGGCATCGATGCCATGCGCGAGATAAGAAAGACAAACCCCAAGACGGTATTCATCGTCCTTTCCGCCTACGACAAGTTCGACTATGCCAAGGAGGCCATCAACCTGGGCGTTCTGGAGTATGTGAACAAGCCCTTTGACAAGGATATGATCAGGGGCGTCATGACAAAGGCCATGGCTGAGGTGGATAAGGAGAGGCAGCTCCGCAAGGAGGAGCTGGACGTAAAGGAGAGGTTCGAGACCATTACTCCCATCATCGAGAACGGCCTTATCCAGGACCTTCTCTCCCATGAGTACTTCCAGGAGAATATCGATACATATATGTCCCTTCTGGGGATCACCGAGAAGTTCGGATATATGATGGCCATCGTCAGCGGTAAGGAGCAGGTGGGCAACTATATGAAGGGTGCCGTTCCTGCCAGTATCAAGACCCAGGAGAACTTCACGGAGATAAGGCTCATAATAGAGGACTACTTCAAGTGCGTCATCGGATCCGTCATGGGAAACAAGCTTCCCGTGCTGGTGCCCTACGATAAGGATGAGCTCCCCTACAGCAGCCGTTCCGAGATAGTGGAGCAGGCCAGGGAGATGAGCCATAAGCTTGACGACCGCCTGGGCATCAGCTTCAGGATCGGTATCGGTTCCGTCCGTCCCATCAGGGGCATGGCGGACTCCTACAGCGAGGCCCTGGCATGTCTTGTAAATTCCACGGAGAGGGTAGCCCACAGCGATGATGTAAGGGCGGGCTGTGAATATGAGGATGACTATCCCACCAATTACGAAAAGGATCTTTTCGCTGCCGTACAGGCAGGTGATATAAGGACTGCGGAAGTGGAGGCCACCAGGTTCTTTGACTGGATGAAGAACAGTTCCGGCGGATCCCTGTCCGACATAAGGCTGAAGGTGCTGGAGTTCGTGCTCCGCGCCGAGCAGGTGGCCTACGGAAAGGGCGGTCATGTGTACAGGTTCAAGGGCAGGAGCGATTATCTTCCCGAGATATGTGCCATCGAGAGCCTGGACCAGCTGGGTCTGTGGTTCATCAAGCATATAGAGGCTGCCGTCTCCATGATCAACTCCGTCAATACGGATCCCAGGAGCGATGTTGTGGCCAAGGCCAAGGAGTATATCGATACCCACTACTCCCAGGATCTTTCCCTGGAGGGTATGTCCAGGCAGACGGATATCAGCCCCTACTACTTCAGTAAGCTCTTTAAGAACAAGACGGGAGTTACGTTTATCGACTATCTCACCAACCTCCGTATCGACAGGGCCAAGGAGCTCCTGGCGGATCCCTCCAGGTCCATGAAGGAGATCTGCAGCGAGGTGGGATACAGTGACCCCAACTACTTTTCCAGGATATTCAAGAAGGTTACGGGCCAGACCCCCACAGAGTATAAGGACGGACTTAAGTTATGAGTTTTATTAGAAGATCCACCGCTTTGGTAACAGTTATCAGCTTCGGCCTGTTCTGCGCTTCCTGCGGGAATGACCAGCCCGGCATCATACCGGTGCAGTCCCAGGATGTGGAAAACCTGACCATAGGATTCAGCTTCGACTCCTATGTTATCGAGAGATGGACCCGTGACCGCGACGTGTTCTGCGCCACTGCCAACGAGCTGGGGGCAGAGGTATATGTCCAGTCCGCCAACGGTGAGCTGGAGACCCAGATCTCCCAGATAGAGTACTTTATCGAGATGGACGTTGATGCCATCGTCATAGTTACCATCGACGGCGACGGCCTGACTGATTCCATCGTGGCTGCCAAGGAGGCAGGGATCCCTGTCATCTGCTACGACAGGATCGTGCGAAATGCCGACGCAGATCTTTATATATCCTTTGATAATGAGCAGGTGGGAACATATATGGGTGAGGCCCTGTGCGGCGAGATCGGAGACGGCGGCAACGTGGTGGAGATCATGGGTCCTGAGAGCGACTATAACGTCTCCCAGGTAATGAGCGGCTTTGAGTCGGTATGCTCCACCCACGGTGAGAATATCATCCTTCAGTATAACTGTGACAACTGGCGTTCCGAGCTGGCCTATGACTTTGTTAATGACAATATAGATGCAGTCTCCCAGGCAGATGCGATCATGTGCGGAAACGATGCCCTGGCAGGTGAGGCGGTACATGCCCTGGCTGAGCGAGGCCTTGCAGGAAATATCAGCGTGGTGGGACAGGATGCGGATCTTGATGCCTGCCAGAGGATAGTGGAGGGCACCCAGCTCATGACTGTCTATAAGCCTGTGGAAAAACTGGCCAAGATGGCTGCAGAGTATGCTGTCAGCCTTGCAAACCATGAGGAGCTGGCTGTGGACGGAACATTCTTTGACGGTACATACAATATCCCCTATGTGGCCATCGAACCCATAGCCGTTAATAAAGATAATATGGATACCATTATTATAGAGAGCGGATTCCACCAGAGGGAAGACGTATATATGAATATAAGTGAAGAAGGTACTGAGACCGTCATTTCCGAGGAGTCGGAGGACAACTGATAGCACAAATCGAAACGGTCCATTCTCTGTTTTCTAAAATGTGCTAATGATTTCTTGACATGTCGTTCTTTCGGGTAAATATTTACAGAAATCCGATATGATTATCCTATACCACTAATGGTAATTTGTAAGTGGTGATAGTTCACCAATAATCATTATTAGGAGGTATTTCTGATGAAATTAACCAAAGTACTTGCAACAGTTCTTTGTACAGCAACGCTTCTTCTCGGTTTCGCAGGATGTAGCGGCGCAGGATCAGGAAAAAGTAAGGTAGGAGTTTCAATGCCCACAAAGGATCTCCAGAGATGGAACCAGGACGGCGATTACATGAAGCAGGAGCTCGAGGCTGCAGGATATGAAGTAGATCTTCAGTATGCTGCTAACGACGTAGCTACACAGCTTTCCCAGATCGAGAATATGATCAACTCCGGTTGTGACGTTCTCGTTATCGCTGCTATCGAGGGTTCATCCCTTGGTGACGCTCTCGATCTCGCAGAGTCCAAGAACATTCCCGTAATCGCTTATGACCGTCTCCTCATGGAGTCTGATACAGTTGATTACTATGCAACATTCGACAACTACATGGTTGGTACAATCCAGGGCGAGTATATCAGAGATCAGCTCGATCTTGACAACGCAGCA
>CACXGG010000028.1 GCA_902767145.1 Oscillospiraceae bacterium
CTTCTTTGACCTGCCCAGGTTCTGGGATGCCCAGATGGGGTTATATGCGCAGTAAAGGAAGAAATCCAGTACTCCGGGAAGGACTGCTTCACATCCCTCCTCCTCGATGACATTGATGGCATTGTTATTGGCATCGGGATGGAACTTGACGAGGATCTCTCCTACCACACCGACACGGGGCTTTCTGGGGATATCCTTCAGGGGGAGCCTGTTGAACTTATCCACGACAAAATCAACGAACTTCTTGTAGTTCCTGATGGTGGGGATATCCTCCAGGTCTACTCCGATATCCGCAAGGCAGTCCCTGATCTTTTTCTTCTGCTCGGGAGTCCTGTCGTAGTAGTTTCCCGGCATGATCCTGTCATATGTCTCCGTGAGGTCATCAAAGGATCCGTTCTTATTGAACATCTTTCTTCCGATCTTGTTGACATACATATAGAGGGCATTGGCCGAACCTTCGACCTGCTCATAGGGCCTGACCCTCAGAAGGAGCGTGCTGACCATATCACCGGCACACAGGGCCCTTATAGCCCCGAGGATGAACATGGGATTATATGTAAGTCCCTCGTTCTTCTCGAACTGCTGGGCAGAGATGGCTATAACGGGGATATTGGGATAACCTGCCTCCTTAAGTGCCTTCCTGAGGAATGCAACATAGTTGGTGGCACGGCATCCGCCTCCCGTCTGGGTAATGGCGAGAGTGACATTATCGGGATCAACTTCTCCCCTGATGATGGCATTCATCATCTGTCCGACTACCACGATGGAAGGGAAACATGCATCGTTATTTACGAACTTAAGACCGCACTCGATGTCTTCCCTGGTGGCCTGCTTCAGGAGCTTCATCCTGTAACCGTTGGCGCGGAATACGCTCTCCACGAAATCGAACTGGATGGGAGCCATCTGGGGTGCGATTATGGTGTGGTTCTTCTTGTCTTCCTTTGTAAACTCGACGCGCTTAAGGGTATAGGCATCAGGATCGGGAACCGTCTCCTTCATCTCGCCTTTGAGCTTCATCTGCTCGCGCTCCTCCATGGCTACCACGAGAGATCTCATACGGATCCTTGCGGCACCCAGGTTGCTTACCTCATCGATCTTAAGAAGTGTATAGAGCTTTCCTGAAGACTCAAGTATCTCCTGGACCTGATCGGATGTAACAGCATCCAGGCCGCATCCGAAGGAAGTCATCTGGACAAGCTCGAGATTAGGTTTTGTAATTACATAGGCAGCTGCCTCATAGAGCCTCGTGTGGTACATCCACTGGTCGACTACACGGATAGGCCTCTTCAGCCTTCCGGGAACTGCTACGGAGTCCTCTGTGAGGACACCAAGTCCCAGCTGGTTGATCATCTCGGGGATACCGTGATGGATCTCGGGATCCACATGATAGGGACGGCCGGAAAGAACGATACCCTTGATACCCTTCTCCTCCATCTCCTTTATCATCTCGGCGCCCTTGGCCCTGATATCATCCTTGAAGTTGCCGTATTCCTCTGCGCCCTTGGCAACGGCTGCCTTTGTCTCCTCAAGGGTAACTCCAAGATAGGAGAAGGTCTCTGCCAGTGTCTTTGCCACTGTATCAAGATCGTCCAGGGGCAGGAAGGGATTTAAGAACTTTATGTTCTTCTCCCTTATGTTCTCCACGTTATTTCTGATGACCTCGGGATAGGAGCAGACGATGGGACAGTTATAGTGGTTTCCTGAATCGTTGTTCTCCTTGTTCTCGTAAGGGACATCGGGATAGAAGATGGTGGTGATGCCGCGGGAGATAAGGTTCTCTATATGACCGTGGGTGAGCTTTGCCGGATAGCATACGCTCTCGGAAGGAATAGTCTCCATTCCCTTTTCGAAAAGAGCATGGGTGGATCTTGCAGATATAAGGACACGGAATCCCAGGTCCGTGAGCACCGTGAACCAGAAAGGATAGTTCTCGTACATATTGAGAGCTCTGGGGATACCGATGGTGCCCCTCTTTGCCTCTTCCTCGGAAAGAGGTTTGTACTTGAACGTCCTGTCGTATTTATACTTGAACATGTTGGGAAGGGGCGACCTTACAGCCTCTGTATCAAGGCCGACCGTCTCTCCCTTTTCGCATCTGTTGCCGGAAACGAATCTCTTGCCGTTGCTGAAGGTGGCTATGGTAAGACGGCAGTGGTTACCGCAGTAGGGACACTGGGTATTCTCGCTCTCCATCTCAAATCCGTCCAGTTCCTTTGCAGGAAGAAGTGTGGTGGAAAGTTCACCATCTGCCTCCTCGTACTTGTTCTTGGCGATAAGGGCGGCACCGAAGGCACCCATGAGGCCTGCAACATTAGGCCTTATGACATCCCTTCCGGAAACGATCTCAAAGCATCTGAGGATAGCATCGTTAAGGAATGTTCCTCCCTGTACTACGATATTCTTTCCAAGCTGCTCTGTATCTCTTATCTTGATGACCTTGTAAAGGGCATTTCTTACGACGGAGTAGGAAAGTCCTGCGGAGATATCTCCTACGGATGCTCCCTCCTTCTGGGCCTGCTTTACCTTGGAGTTCATGAACACCGTACATCTTGTTCCAAGATCCACGGGATTTTTAGCTTTCAATGCTTCCACAGAGAAGTTGTGGGGATCCATGCCCAGGGTCTGGGCAAATGTCTGGATAAAGGATCCGCATCCGGAGGAACATGCCTCGTTGAGCATGATGGAATCGATAACACCGTTTCTTATCCTCATGCACTTCATATCCTGTCCGCC
>CACXGG010000029.1 GCA_902767145.1 Oscillospiraceae bacterium
GCCCATGGAGATATCATCTGAGGCACCGATCCTGGTGAAGATCTGGTCAACAAGACCGATATGTGCCTTTGTGGCAGGAACAAAAGATCCTATCTGTGCCATGAGCACGATGATGGCCACCTGTCTCATATATGTGGATTTACCGGCCATATTTGGACCCGTAAGGACCATAAGGCGGTTCTTTGTATCAAGGGTGGTATCGTTGGGGATGAACCTCTCATCCTTGTCGATCATCTTCTCTACTACAGGATGACGTCCGTTCTCTATCTCGATAACTTCGGAATCGTCCACTACGGGGCGTACATAGCCCTCTTCGGAAGCAAGCTCCGCCAGGGATGTGATGACATCGAGAAGAGCGACTGCCCTGGCAGATCCGAAGAGCCTGTCAGCGCACTCGTTCACCTTGTTCCTTATCATCACGAAAAGCTCATACTCCAGGGTGACCCTTCTGCTCTGGGCACCAAGGATCTTATCCTCCAGCTCCTTGAGCTCGGGACTTATATATCTCTCGTTATTGGCCAGTGTCTGCTTCCTGGTATACTCGGGAGGCAGTTCTGTGGTGGCACTTCTGGGGACATCGACATAGTAACCGAAGACCCTGTTATATCCGATCTTCAGGTTCTTTATGCCTGTTCTCTCCTTCTCCCTGGCCTCCAGGGACATTATGTATTCCTTGGCATTTGTGGCGATCTCACGAAGCTCGTCGCATTCCTTGGAATAACCCTTCTTGATGATGTCTCCATCTTTTATGGTCACCGGAGGATCTTCGTTTATGGAGGCCTCCAGAAGATCCCTTATATCCTCCAGGGGATCGAGAAGGGACTTTATCTCACGGAATGTACCCTTGCTGAAATTCTCCAGTACCTTTACAAGGAAAGGAAGCTTTGCCAGGGAGTTCTTAAGGGAAAGGAGTTCTCTTGCATTTACGCTTCCCAGGGAGACCTTTGCAGAAAGCCTCTCTATATCGTAAAGACCTGTAAGTCCCTCCATTACTTCCTGTCTGTTTATGTATTTACCAAGGGCCTCCTCCACGGCATCGAGCCTGCTGTTTATGGTGGACGTCATGATAAGGGGTTCCTCCACCCACTTTCGAAGGAGCCTTCCGCCCATTGCAGTCTTTGTCCTGTCTATGGCCCAGATAAGAGATCCTCTCTTAGAGCCTGACCTTATGGTGGATGTAAGTTCCAGATTGACCCTGGTGGTGAGATCCAGTTCCATGGTCTCCGTCATCTTAAAACACCTTATATCCTTTAGGTGGGTGACCTTGCCGGTCTGGGTCTCCTCTGCATATTTAAGAAGTGCATTTACGGCACAGAGCATAAGTTCGCAGTCTGTAAACTTATCTTTTCCCAGAAGGTTTATGGACTTATCCTTCTTCAGGTCTCCGGATACAAAATCCCTGTCAGGCCTTCCGGTGAAAGATGTGGGGAATCCCTTGAGGATGGTCTTATATTCGATCCTGTCCGTAAAATCAGGATTATGGATTATCTCGGACGGTCTGTACTTACCTATGAGATTTATCAGGTGCTCGGAATTGTCGGAAGCTATGAGCTGTGTAGCTTCAAAATCCCCGGTCATGATATCAGCCACTGCGACACCGAACTGGGCTCCTACGCACATGATGCTCATGAGGAAATTATTCTTTCTGTCGTCAAGGCCTGTAGTATCTGTCATGGTACCGGGAGTCAGCACCTTGATGATGCCCCTCTTTACAAGGCCTTTGGCAAGGGCGGGATCTTCCAGCTGCTCACAGATAGCCACTTTATGTCCCATGGAGACAAGGCGGTTTGCATAGCTCTGGAAAGCGTGGAAAGGGACTCCGCACATGGGAGCTCTCAGGTTGCTGCCGCAGTCCCTGGCAGTCAGGGTAAGTTCCAGTGTCTTTGATACGTAAAGGGCATCATCGAAAAACATCTCATAGAAGTCGCCAAGCCTGTAAAAGAGGATGGTATCTCCAAGCTTCTCCTTCATCTCGGCATACTGCTTCATCATGGGAGAGAGCTGCTCCTTATCCATATCAGAAAGACGCAGGGGTTTATTCTCTGTCATAGAAAGCCCTCCAGTTCTCCGTCCACGGAATAAGGTCTTGCGGAAGTAAACTTAACATCTGCAAGTCTTCCCTCCAGATCGCCCTCATAGCTTATGCCTTCGGGGATAGTAAAGTTTATGAGATGGTTGGACATGGTCCTTCCGGTAAAGATATTATCTGCGGTGGAACTGATGCCCTCTATGAGCACCTCTTCAGTCTTTCCAACCTTGGAGAGATTAGACTTATATGTAAGATCGTTCTGGATGGCAAGGAGCCTTTGAAACCTTTCTGTTACCACATCAGATGGGATCTGGTCAGGCATGGATGCCGCTTTTGTCCCGGGCCTGATGGAATACTGGAAGGTAAAGGCAAAATCAAAAGCCGCTCTTCTTACCACATCGAGAGTACCTTCGAAATCCTCATCAGTCTCACCGGGGAAACCCACGATGATATCAGTTGATAAGGATCCTTCGGGGACGGCCTTTCTGAACCTTTCCACGATACCCATATACTTTTCGATGGTATATGGCCTGTTCATCATCTTAAGGAGCCTGTCGGATCCGCTCTGGACCGGCAGATGAAGATGTGTCTCAATATTTTTATGTGAAGCCATGATATCGATGACTTCATCAGAGATATCCTTGGGATGGGATGACATGAACCTGATCCTGTCGATGCCGTCCACTTCAGCGGATGCCTTCAGAAGCTCCGGGAAAGTGCTTCCGTCTTCGCTCTTATAGGAATTTACATTCTGGCCCAGGAGCATAACCTCCCTGTAGCCCTGCTGTCCCAGTGCCTTGAGTTCCTCGATGACGGAGTTCATGTCGCGGGATCTCTCCCTGCCTCTGGTATAGGGAACGATACAGAAGGAACAGAAGTTATTGCATCCGTACATGATGGGCACCAAAGCCCTGAACTTCCTTCTTCTTTCCACGGGAAGGATGGAATCGTCGGCAATATAGTCCTCAGAGCTTATATTGACCAGCTGCTTCTTTTTCCTCAAGCTGTCACGAAGGAGCACGGGAAACAGATGGATCTGCTGTGGATCGAATACGAGATCCACATAGGGGAAGCTCTTTTTGATCCTGTCCACGTTCTCCTTCACCTTCATCATGCATCCGCAGACGATGATGACCATATCCTTATTGTCCTTCTTGTCAGATTTGAAGACTCCCAGGTTCCCGAAGAGCCTGTCCTCGGCATTCTCCCTGACGGCACATGTATTGAGCATAACGATATCGGGAGTTCCTTCCCCTGAAGCCTCTGTAAGCCCCATATCATTAAACATGCCGTACAGCTTTTCGCTGTCGGATTCGTTTAGCTGGCAGCCGTAGGTCCTTATGCTGAAAGTTACGGGCTTCCCCGTGGCGGCTCTCTTTGAAGAGAAATATTCCTTTAATTCCATGACTGCTTCCCTTACGGGACGCATATCATTATCTGTTACCTTGATTATCGACATTTATGTACCTCAAATTTTCCTACAGCATATTATACTAGAAAAACGATATTTTGTATTATAATAATATCCATGAAAAAGAACTTGATCCGAATGCTCTCAAAGGCAGCTGCTTCTGCCCTGACAGCCGTTACTATATTAGCCTCCGCGGCAAGTATCCCCGTTTTCGCAGTAAACGAGGAATTTGACGACCCGGAGGACGATAAAGTCTCACAGAACGAGGTCTATGACGACCTTTTGAACGAGACTCCCCTTGATGCCCCCAACGTAACAGGTACTTCCTATATCCTTTTCGACACACAGTCGAACCAGGTCCTTATGGGAAGGAATATCCACCAGGCACTGGAGCCCGCCGGCGTCACAAAGCTCATGACCGTCCTCCTTGCCCTGGAAAACCTGGAACTTGACGATACGATCACCGTCACGGCAGATATGTATATCACCATCCCTGAGGATTATGTCACCCTGGGAATTACCGAGGGCGAGGAAGTCACCGTACACGATATGGTCTACGCCGCCCTCCTTCAGTCCGCCAATGATGCATGTATGGCCCTGGCCATAAAGACATCAGGTGCCGAGATCCAGTTTGTCAGCGAGATGAATACCAGGGCCCAGGAGCTGGGATGCGACCCCTCCACCTGTCACTTCACCACCTGCTATGGAAACGGTGATATCACCAACACCTGTTCCGTGGAGGATATGGCCATCATCCTGAACGAATGCCTGAAGCATGAGGAATTTACGGAATACTGCACGACTTTCCAGCACACCATGCCCCCTACGAATATCTATGGAGATACCAGGATCATCTCAAATACCAACAGGTTCATCTCCACACAGGAATATTCCTATCCCAACTACACGGGAGGCCTTACGGGCTATTCCGAGACCGTTGGCTTTACCATGGCTTCCGCTGCCTCAAAGAACGGAAGGACCCTTATCGGAGTCATCTTCGGAGCCACCAGTTCCGAGAACAGGTATTCGGATATGATAAACCTATTCGAATACGGCTACTCGGGCTTTCAGACCATATCAATAGAATCATCGGAGTTCACTCCCCTTTATAACGAGACCATAAGCCAGATAGAAGGAACCCTTCTTAAGACCGATCTCGGCATCATAGATTCGGAGATGGAATTCTCTGACTACCTGACCACCACCTCCTACAGGGTGGCACTGGGAAGCTCAAACCTTATCGATCTTTCAGATCTCATCATCGACTCCCAGGCAGATGACCAGAACTTCAATATCCCCATCTGCAAGGTCTATTCCGACGGCAAGAAATATATAGTCGGGAACTTAAGGCTCCATATAGGCATAAAGGATAAGGTCGTCGAGGTCAATCCCGAAAAGCACACTGTCTGGGCATCCCTTAAGAATATCCTTCTCACCATTATCGGTGTTACGGCGCTTATCATAATCCTCATGGTGGCACTTCTTTACTACAGGAACAAAGCCAGGAAGAGGAGCGACGAGGAATACAGAAGCCGCTCAAAGGTGCTCTGATACTATGACCATAAGGCACGCTGAAGAAAAGGATATCCCCGGGATCCTGGGCCTTCTGACCCAGGTCCTTACTGTCCATCATGAGATCCGCCCCGACCTCTTCAAGGGCAATACCACAAAGTATAACGAACGTGAACTCAGAGCTCTTCTCTCTTTAGAGGACAGGCCTGTTTTCGTATATGAAGATGACAGCGGAAAAGTAAGGGGTTACGGTTTCTGTGTTATCCAGACCCACCCCGCCGACAATATCCTTACGGACATAAAGACTCTTTATATAGATGATCTCTGCGTAGATGAGTCCTTCAGGGGCACCGGCGTGGGAAAAGCCATCTATTCACATATCGTTGGATTTGCAAAGGAGATCGGCTGCCATAATATCACCCTCAATGTATGGGAGGGTAATGACAGGGCTAAGGCCTTTTACGATTCACTGGGATTTACACCCTATAAGTACGGTATGGAAGTCCTGTTATGACGCTTCTTCTATGATAAGATCGTCCACGTAGAGAGCCAGGGTCCTTCCATCGTCTTCATTTGTTCCAATAGCCGCAGGAGATGTGGCATCAGGAAGATTAAACCTCAGCTCCACCCTTCCGTTTTCAGGTACCTCAAAGGAGAATATGAACTCATCCTCTTCATCTGTCAGCACCATCTCTTCATTTACGACGCCGTTGACCTTGAGTATGACTGTCTGCTCATCACCCAGGACCTTATCAGTATCGAGGTTACCGTTAAGCACTGTGCCCGGTCCATATTTCTCTGTATCTATAAAGATGGTGAGCTTAAACTCAGTACCTGAAGTCCAGGCATTGCCATCCTCCACATAGACAGCGGTATCCAGGAAATCTCCGGAATTCCTGTCAGGACCCGCAAAGGAGATATATTCCCCTACATCATAGAAGATCACGGGGCCAAGGTACATGAACCTGAAGCTCTCCTTATCCGTATCAAGGCTGCTGTCGCTTCCGTCAAACTGGGAAGATCTGAACTCCACGAAAAGGATATCATCATCAGGGATAACATCAGGACTTATAAGGAACCTGTTCTTCTTGTCATATCTCATATCATCCTCGGTGATGGTCATAACGCTCTCACCGTTTATGATGATCTCAGTATTAAAGTCAGTTTCAGAGTTGTTATATACCCTTCTTGAAGGCTCTATCACAAGTTCGAGGCCGTATCTTCTTATGGAGTCACTGTTATTAACGGCCATGAAAGCCTGGGGCCTGAGCCAGCAGTAGCTTTCCGAATCTTTATACATTCCCGCGCCCTGAGGGACATCGTTGCTTTCTCTGTAGTAATCAACGGAATCAGATATGGAATAGAGCCTGTAGCCCTTCTCAAGGTCTATATACCAGATCGTATCCTTAAGATATTCCTTAAGATCAAGATCTTTTACATCAATGGGATTCAGATCATCATCCACGATAAGCCAGGAACCGTCCTTTAGTTTAGACAGAGCCTCTTTACTGACGATGATCTTTCTTGAATAACCTTCGCTGTCATAGAAGGATACGGGATCCTCACTGTAGTAGATCTCGTGCTCACAGCATCTTGAGTAAAAGATACCCACGGGAGGATCATAGACAGAAGGACATGTGGAAAGGATAAGCTTAGCCACCGGTGAAAAGTCGTTCTGTCCGTAAACAAAAGGTCCCCACAGGAAAAGCGCCATGACAGCAGCCGTGAAAACAGAGCTTCCGGCGGCCAATATATGGAAGAGCTTATGGTTCCTGAAAGCGAAGTCGAAGTTAAGTACGAAATAGAAGAATATAACGGGATATATCCAGACACAGTATCTCATGATACCGTTCATGCCGCAGTTGATCTGTCTTTCAAAGGAAACGATAAAGAGCATGCCTGCAATTGCAAGAGTATAAAGCATGGTCTTTCTCAGATTTACCTTCATCACAAGGGATGCGATGGCTATAACAGCAAAACCGATGACCATAACAGGAACATAGATGATAAGTCCGATGTTGGGGTCTACGATAAAAGCAGCGGCCTTTCTCAGAAGATCTGTGGTGTCAGTGACCTTGTCTGCGATAACGCTTATGGTACCGAAGTGGATGAGGTTCATGGCCATGGGGACAAAGGCCGGAAGATAGAAAAGACCGTAAGGTAAGATCTTCCTGCAAAGGTAAGGAACCTTCTTCTTTTCGCCCTTGGACGCGATAAATACCTCTATTATGTAGTCGATACCGATCATCATGCCAAGGGGCAGGATGCCCAGGTTCTGAATGGCAGCGATGGAGACCATAAGGATGGAGATACCCCATTTCTTATTGTGCCAGAACACAAGTCCCATGACTGCAAAGGCAAAGATATAGACCTCGGTGTGCACCCAGGAGATATATAGGAAAGCCGGGCTCAAGAGTACCAGGAGCACCAGGCACAGCTTTTTGATATCATCCGTCTTAAGAAATATCCAGGTCACAGAAGCAGCCGCGATCATAAGGATCAGGTTAAAGATGAAAAATGAATAAGTGGGATCATAGCCCAGCTTAAAAAGGAGCATCCTCAGGGGCAGGACAAGGACCGAATAGAAACCGAAGTGGTTGCAGTAGGCCTTTCCGTCCTTATCAAGCGTGAGATCGGAATACTTATCATAGGCTCTTCCGTCATCAAAGACCTTTGCAGTATCCTCCACATCCTGCTCCGTTACTTCAAAGGATAAGTGGTTTCTGAAGGAAGTTGTCTGGTACATATACTCATAACCGTCACCGTAAACAGATGCAGGCAGGGTGCTTATATAAAAGCATCCGGCTATAAGATAGACGGCTATTATGATCCAGGATACAAGTGCGATCCTTGAGATACCCGCTTTCTTCTTATCCATTTACCCTTCCTTTTTCTTAGTAAAGATTATGAGCTTGCTGGCCACATAGTTTAATACGATGACCATGACATTTGCAATGACCTTTATGATCAGATCGTTAAATCCGAGGATATCGATGAATATCCACATAAAGAGCGTCTCTGCTCCCAATGTGGCAAGACGGCAGGCGAAAAAGGATATAACTTCCCTTACGATGCCCTTACTGTCTTTGACGGTGCTCTCAAATACCCACTTCCTGTTGGTGAGATAAGCAAAGGTACAGCTTATTACCCAGGCAATGATATTGGAAGGTACGGTCCCAAGGCCCACCGGATGGGCAAACACCCAGAAGGAAATGATATTAACGACAGTGGTGAGAACGCCGAAGATAAGATACATGACGACGCTTCTGTAACTGGTGAGAAGTCCCTTTATCTTTTCGATCATCCGTTGATCCTTCTCCATGAGACTTCGAGAGCTCTCTTGACCACAACGTCCATGTCGTAATATTTGTACTCGCCGAGCCTTCCGCCAAAGATGACGTTTTCCGTCTCATCAGCCAGTGCTCTGTACTTTTCGTAAAGTTCAGAGTTCTTATCATCATTGACGGGATAATAGGGCTCGTCACCCTTTTCCCAGGTCTTGGAATATTCCTTACTGATAACGGTCTTCTCCTGGGTACCGAACTCAAAGTGCTTGTGCTCGATGATCCTTGTATAAGGGGTCTCGCTGTCGGTATAGTTGATGACTGCATTACCCTGGAAGTTAGGTATATCCAGCACCTCTGTCTCAAATCTCACGGTCCTGTACTCAAGGGGACCGAACCTGAAGTCAAAGAAAGCATCGATGGGACCTGTGTAGACCACTGTCTTTGCTATTTTACCGAGCTCTTCCCTGTTCGCGAGGTAATCGCAGTTAAGCCTTACTTCGATACCGTCCAGGATATTTTCCACCATCTTTGTATAACCACCGTTGGGGATACCCTGATAAAGGGCATTAAAGTAGTTATTGTCGAAGGTGAACCTTACCGGGAGTCTCTTGATGATAAAGCTGGGAAGCTCACTGCAGGGCCTTCCCCACTGCTTCATGGTATAACCCTTGATGAGCTTTTCGTAGATATCCTTTCCCACCAGGCTGATGGCCTGCTCCTCCAGGTTCTTAGGTTCAGTGATACCGGAAGCCTCCCTCTGCTCATTTATCCTGTCATAGGCTTCCTGAGGTGTGGTAACGCCCCACATCTTATTGAAGGTATACATATTAAAGGGCAGCGAATAGAGCTCTCCCTTATAGTTGGCCACAGGGGAATTCGTATATCTGTTGAACTCGGCAAAGCGTCCCACATATTCCCAGACTGTCCTGTCATTTGTATGGAAGATATGGGCCCCGTACTTGTGGACATTAATGCCCTCAACGCTCTCCGTATATATATTTCCGGCGATATGATCCCTCTTGTCTATAACAAGGACCTTATATCCGGCATCGGTCATCTGTCTGGCGAAAACGGATCCGAAGAGTCCCGCTCCCACAACAAGATAATCGTAGAACATAGAAATCACTCCTTGATCATTCTGTTAAACGCACTTATTATAGCACGAACGGATGATTTTGTTACCGAACTGGACACTCCGGCACCAAGGAATATCTTGTCGTCCGACTTCCTCCTGATCTCGATATATGTAATAGCCGCGGAATCAGTACCGCTCTTCATGGCATGCTCGGAATACATGTTGATGGAGAATGCGATGCCGGTATAGGCTGAGAATCCGTTTACGAAGGCATCCAGGAGACCGTTTCCTTTTCCGCTTATTGTCTCGCGTTTTCCGTTAACACTTATGACTGCCTCTACTTCCGACTTCTTATCGCCGATGGCATGCTCAGTAAAGGACTCCAGACCGTAAGGAGCCAGTACATTGATGTAGTTGTCGTCAAACAGCTCGAAGACCTGCTGGGGCAGAAGTTCCGTCTCATTTGTATCCGTTTCCTGCTTGATGACGGTCAGGAAATCCCGCTGGAAGCTCTTGGGCAGGATGATACCGAAATAAGTCTCCAGGACATAAGCCACACCGCCTCTTCCGGACTGGCTGTTGATCCTGATGATGGGTTCGTAATCCCTTCCCACATCCGCGGGATCGATGGGCAGATAAGGAACGGCCCAAACTTCTGAATGTCTTTCCTCCATCTTTTTCTTTCCCTTGTTGATGGCATCCTGATGGGAACCGGAAAAAGCAGTAAATACAAGCTTGCCGGCCCAAGGATGTCTGGGGGACACCTTCATCCCGGTACATTCCTCATAGACATCGATGCATCTGTTTATATTGGAAAAATCAAGTCCGGGATCGATGCCGTGCATCAGCATATTGATGGCCAGGGTGATAATATCCACATTGCCTGTCCTCTCACCGTTTCCGAACAGGGTACCCTCCACCCTGTCGGCTCCGGCCAGGATACCCAGCTCGGATGAAGCCACAGCAGTTCCCCTGTCGTTATGGGTATGCAGGGAAACGATGATCTGATCCCTCCACTTCGTGTGGGTGCAGAAATACTCGATCATATCCGCATAGACATTAGGCATGGTATATTCAACTGTCTCAGGCAGGTTGATGATGGCTTTCTTATCTTCTGCAGGCTGCCATACATCCAGTACAGCATCACAGATCTCCACGGCAAAGTCGGGCTCCGTGGAGGAATAGCTCTCGGGGGAATACTCCAGGATCCAGTTTGTATCGCTCTGGTCCTGGTCGATATATTCTTTTATGAGCTTTGCACCTTCCACTGCCAGATCGATGCATTCCTTCTTTCCGAAGCCGAAGACCACGTCTCTCTGCAGCGTGCTGGTGGAATTATACAGATGGATGACCACGTTCTTTGCACCATAGACAGCATCCATGGTCTTGTCGATGATATGGGACCTGGACTGGGTCAGCACCTGGATGGCAACATCGTCAGGGATCAGGTCATTATCGATAAGATGACGGCAGAAATTATAGTCAGTCTCCGAAGCTGCGGGGAAACCGATCTCTATGGTCTTAAATCCGATCTCTGTCAGATACTCAAAGAACTCCAGTTTCTGCTCGAGATTCATGGGAACTTCCAAGGCCTGGTTTCCGTCCCTTAGATCAACGGAACACCACATGGGCGCTTTGGTCATCTTATTAGACGGCCACTTCCTGTTCTCCAGCTCCACATCAGGGAACTTTCTGTACTTTCTGCTGTTCATAATCTTCCTCCCGGCGATACAAAACGACCCTTCGTCCATTTAGAGACGAAGGGTCGTTCGCGGTACCACTCTAATTCACCTTTTACTTCGGTGCACTCACCGGATACGGGATATTCATCCGATATCCTGTCCTTTTATCGGTGGACCTCCGGCCTGTCCTACTTATCCATGAGGATGTTCAGATGGCAGCTCCGGGGCGAGTTCCCTGTCTTCTGCTCCACTGCCTCGCACCAACCGGCAGTTCTCTGTGCAAGCCTTGGGACGGTACTGTTCCCCATCAACGCTTAAGATATTCAGTTATGGCAATATTAGCAAAATGCTGACCAATGGTCAATATCAGTAATATCAGCCAACCTTACATACGTTATATGCAAGAAGGTCGCCTGTGGCATCGGGATACAGAGCGCAGAGGTAATAACCGTCCTGAACTGTACCTGTGAAGTCACAGTCATAGTAGTCATATGAACCGTATGTTGTGATGCCTGTTACACCGGAGTCAACAAGTGTAAGATCGTCAACAGATGTAGGCTGGGTAGCGGAGTAATAAAACTCATACTCGATGCTGTCCTGATATGTTGAAGCCATCTGAACAGTCATCTGGATCTGGGATGTTCCTGAAGGGTACTCACCGGAATAGATAAAGGCATCTCCTGCAACATCGAACCAGACGGGATCAGCAGCAGTTGCATTGTAGAAAGTAGTATCATAGAAGACTGCTTCACCTACGTTGAAAGTAAACTCTCCGGATCCTGAAGATACAGCTACGGGGACCTCAACGACAGTTCCTGTATAAGCACCGTTAGATGTGTTCTCAACTGTACATGTATCAGTAGCGAACATGTTTCCGTTAAGATCATAGAAAGAAATGGTGTATGCACCTGCATAGAAGTTTCCATCGGGTGCAGCAAGGTAGGAAACATCAGAGGGATAGAAATAAGACTCGATATACATACCGGAATCTGTCTTATTTGTGGAGCAGTAAACTACAGTTCCATTATAAGCTACTGTATAGAAGAAATCCCATGAGAAGCTGTAATCCTGAGCTGCAGCTACAGGGATAACGTCGAGCTCGATCTCGCTTGAGTTAGTATAAACGCCGTCTCCGTCGTCCCACCACCACTCTGTATGATCGACTACAGAAGTGTAATCGCCGTCAAAGTTCATGGAGAATGAGGGATAGAAATACAGGAAATCATAAACATCATAGAGCCACTCGGGATCTACATAGGACTCACCTGCATCATTAACACCAATAGTCCATGTGTGCTGTACTGTCCTCTCACCTGTCCAGGAACCGAGAGCATCAGCAAGAGCAGCTGAATCCTCATACTCACCTGCTTCAGCGCATCCCTGGTAATCTACCATGGAGAATGTGATGTCGATAGTTCCGCTGCCATTATCGGAAAGAGTAGCAGAATCCTCATCGATCTCATAGGAAAGAGTAGAAGCAACAACAGCAGCGATATCAGGATAAGATGCAAGATCAGTGCTGAGCCAGTACTCAAGATCCTCAGGAGATGAATAATATCCTGTGGAAGCGTAATCACAGATGGTATAGAGAGCATCTGTATCCATAGCTATGACTGCATCAGCAAAGGACTCAGCAATCTCTACAAGGTTGCCGCCAAATGCGATCTCAAAATCAAGGAACTCATAGAGCTTTTCGAAATCCTTACCTTCGAAGTTTGTGCAGATCCAATCCTCATCATCAAGCTCAAACTCCATTGAAACTGTAACTTCCTTTGTCTCCTCGGAATCACCGAGAGCAGCAACGAAAGTATCCTCGTCGGCTGTGTTCTCCTCATCCTCAGCTACAGCCTCATAATCGACCATAGTGAAGACAACGTCTACAGAACCTTCGCCATCCTTTGTAGATCCTTCAGCGGACTCCTCATCCACCTCATATGTGATGGTGTCTGCGATAGCAGCAACAACAGCATCTGAGCTGGAGTTCATGCTGAATGCGAGCTCGAGCTCCTCAGCAGCATCGTCATCAAGACCGCAGAGCTCAGCAAGATCATCAGCTTTCATGCTGACGGCTGCGTCTGCAACCTCTCCTGCCTGATCGATGATCTGATCCTTGGCTTTGTCAAGGAGAGAACATGATGCAAGAGAAAGGATCATTGATGCTGTAACAGTAAGCGCGCATGCTTTTCTGAAATCTTTATGCATGGTTAATAATCCTCCTTATATAACCCATAAATATGGAATATGATACCATAGAATCCACAAAAAAATCAGTATTTTATTAAAAATATATTATTTGCCGGATATTTCCGTTATCTTTACATCTTCAGTATTGATACCCCTGACATCAGCCTCAGAGCCTTCCTCCACGGCAATACCGCCGGCAAATTCATTTTCGCCCTTGAGGATCAGGGTGATATTACTCTTTCCCTTTACCGAGATGGAGTAGCTACTGCCCTTGGGGGCCAGCTCCACGTTCTCAAGGATCACAAGGCCCAGATAGCCGTTGGCTACGGTGATCTCCATATCAAATACTTCACCGGGGATGCCGCTTACGAGAAGATCCCTGTGGGCAGGCTCCTTTTCGTCGATGAGGATGTGGCGGATGCCTTCCTTCTGGAGAGTGGCAAGTGAGATCCTGTTCTCCCTTCCCGCCTTGTAGATACCCTTTGATTCATCGGGATCCTCCATATATCCGGAATATTCCCTTATCTCACGGATGACCTTTTCGTTTATACGGAAGATGGGTTCCCTGGCAGGCCTTGCGGTGTAATATCCCTGGATCAGGTCTGCCCCGAGTTCTATGACAGTACGGAGCTCATCTGAAGTCTCAACTCCCTCGGCCAGTGCGATGATTCCGTTGTCATGGGAGAAATGGATGATATCCTTTACGAAGTGCTGCTTCTGGGGACTGTTGGTGATATCAGACAGCAGGAGCCTGTCGATCTTTACATAACCGGGCATATATCTCAGGAGATTGTTGACATTGGAATATCCTGAACCGTAATCGTCGATGGCAGTCTCTATCCTTTTTGCAGCATATTTCTGCTTGAGTTCGCTGAGCTCATCATCACTCATTTCAGCTTTCTCTGAGAGCTCGACTACGATATTCCCCCTGAACATCTCAAAATACACATCCAGCTTTTTCATATCCTCGTTTGTCAGCTGATAGTTGGGGATGCTGTTGATAAAGATCTTCTTTCCGTCAGAAATAGCACTCTTGTAAGCTGTGGCAGTCTTAAGGGCATTGAAGAACGTCATATATTCCACATCGTGGAGGCGGTTGAAGAATTCAGCATATTTGATGATCGCCGGAGGTGCCATATATGGCGTGGTATCAGCTCTCATAAGAGCCTCATATCCGAAGATCTCACCTGTCTTTGCGCTTACCACGGGCTGGAAATGATAGGTTATCTTATTGTCGTCGATGATGGCCTGTACGATATTGGCCTCCACCTGCTCGTTTTCGGAGAGGGTATTGTTCTGCTCGATATGACGCACCCTTGCCTTGGCGCCGTTCTTTCTTCCGATGGCGGCATTTACAAGCCTTTCTATGTCCTCTATGCATTCCGGGGCAGCGACTTCAGTTCCCACATAAACGCTTATCTCACAGGGAAGTACACCGGACTGGTTAAACTCCTCGATCTTTTCAAGGAATTCATTCTTGGCTGATATGAGTTCCTCCTTATCAGGATTACTGGTGGCCCTGAGGGCGACCATCTCGCCGTTACCGATACAGAAGCAGAAACAGTAACTGGAACTGAAGATATATTCCATAATGTTGGAAACAGACAGGATGACACGGTCTCCCATATTCCTTCCGAACTGCTCATTTACTGCTGAAAGGCCCCTGACATCTACTGCCATGGCGCCCATATAACCTCCGCCGTTCCTGATATGACCGATCAGTGTCTCGCTCATATTAAGAAAGCCCTGGTAGTTATACATTCCGGTGATATTGTCCCTTAAGATGCCGGACTTAAGGATCTGGCTGCTCCTTATAAGGGAATCGTTCTGCCGGTAGAACTCAAGTCCCCTCATGACGCTTCGCAGCCACGACCTGTAATCCGCACTTATCCCCTGGGGTGCATCATTGGGGAAGCTTATTACGGAATATCCGAAGACATGGTCATTAAAATGAAGGGGGAGGAAGAAAAACGCACCTGCTTCACTTCTTTCATCATCCAGGACAGGAAGCATCCTGAATGTGGAAAAATATGAATCATATCCGATCTTATTACTTGTCCTGTCATCATTTCTGCAGGAGATTATATGATGCATGGTCTCTGAATAGGAATCAGCTATGTCCTTAACGCTCTCCCTGGATGTCCAGTCCTCATTGAGGCAGATATCGAAGGTCTTGAACCTGCCGATCTGGAATATATATGAGAAGATGGTGCTTATCAGGGAATTAAAGCTCGTCTGACCGATGAGGTCCTCGTTCATATTGTTGAACAGGGTATTTACAGAGGACATGGAAGTCTCTGTATCCCAGTCTGTCCTCAGGGGATATTCCGGGATCATGCTGTCACCTTTACAACCACAGGAACATCCGATAAAGAGCTTTGTATCACATGTAAATTCAGGATATTTCTCATTTTTAAGGATATGGTCCACAACATTTGCGGTATATACGCCGAATTCTCCGGAGGGCACAGGGGCAGATGTCAGCGGGATAGGTGCATGCTGGCCCTCATCATTGGTATCAAATCCGACAACGGCTATATCCTCCGGGATCTTAATGCCATGAGCGGTCAAGGACTTGGCAACACCGATGGCCATACAGTCGTTGGCACAGGCTATTGCATCAGGAAGGGGCGCTTTGGAGGCGATGAGCCTTTCAGCCAAGCTCTCACCGCTGGTATACCAGTAATCACCCTGGAAGAGCATGTGATCATCAACGCTGAGGCCGTGTTCCATCATGGTATCCACAAAAGCCTTCTGTCTTGCCACTGAATGGGGATGCCAGGCCTTGCCCGTCAGGAAATAGATATCCTTATAGCCGTGATCCTCGATAAGATGATCTATGACTTTCTTGATGGGGGTATAATTGTCCATCCTTACAGTACGGAAGTAACGGCTGTCATATTCAACAAAGATGACCTCACCCTTGTAATTGGCCTTAAGGTCCTCTTCTATCCTGGTAATGACCCCCGGGGTCTGGATGGTATCGCCCATGACCACCACCGCATCGAACTCACTGTAGGAAACAAGGGAATAAATGGACGATTCTCCTATCTCGCGCTCGGGAGAGTTCTGGTATTTGATGAACATGGAGAATATACAGACATCGATATCAAGCCTCAGGGATTCCTTCACAAAACCTGAGATAAACTGGGACTGCCTGTATTCTTCAGGCTGCCCCAATAAAAGCGCTATCCTTTTTCTCCCTCTCTTTTCGCCCATGCATATATTTTACAACAGAATAAAATATTTTTAAACTATTGACTGTCTTTCTTTCTGCCGATCCTTCTGTACTGGGGAACGATGGTGATCTCGCGGACAAGGGTTCCTTCCCTGGCTGAAAGGGCATCTTTCAGAGCCTCTGCCACATCAGAAGGGTCCAGGGCACATCCCGGTTCTTCACAGCAGCCGAAGTCCGCATTTCTGTAAAGGGCCGTATCTGTCATATCTGGCAGTACATCGATGACCCTGATACCATGTTTCCTTGCCTCTTCAAAGATACTTCTCGAAAAGCTCAAAAGTCCGGCTTTACAGGCTCCGTAGGCTGCACCGTAGGTATTCACCTCCCTGGAGGTCACAGAACAGATATTGATGATGGTGCCGCTCTTTTTCTGCTTCATATAAGGGAGCACATAGGATGTAAGAAGGAGCGGGACTTCCAGGTCTGTCCTTACAAGGCTCCTGATATCCTCCGGGGATATATTTTCGTGAAGTCCGTAAAAGCCAACCCCGGCGCAGTTTACCAGGATATCAGGCTGTCTTTCCTTTATGACGGTTACTGCTTTTTCTGAAAACTGCTCCTCCGAAGTAAGGTCGCAGACCATCATCTCAAAGTCTTCCCTTTCCTTGAACTCCCTGCCTATACCAAGGACTTCATATCCGAGGTCTTTCAGCATCCGGGCGATAGCTCTGCCGATGCCGGAAGATGCACCTGTTACGAGAGCAGTCTTATCAGTATTCATATATCTTTCCTCCGTCCATAACTTCAAGGAGACTGTCCTTTACCAATGATATCATCTTTTCCCTGACCTCATCGGGATATACGCAGTATCCTTCCCTGTTCTCAAAGGGATAAAGGACACAGGAACCTTCAGAGTTCCTGCGAAGCTGCTTCAGGTAATCCTTTGAGATCCTGAAGGTGCCAATGCTCACATCCCTGACCTTACTGAGATCTATTGATGATATCACCTGATCCATAAACCTGCCGTAGCATTCTCTGTAGTCACTGACATAGATAACGGGATCAAAGCAGAGCCTTACGGCTGCTCCCTGCTGCATGGCTCTTTTTATGGCTTCCAGCCTTACTTTCAAAGGGGCGGTCCCGTGTTCGAACCTTTCCGTGATCTCCTCAGGTGAAAGGGAAAATGCATATATGATACGTTCGGACACTGCAAAAGACGATGGTGCCGACTTTGTGCGGAGCTCTATGGTCAGGTCTTCCCTTTTGGCGGCAAGGTCTGTCCAGAAGTCGGAAAGCCCTGTAAATCCGTTGATGGCAGGAATGTCTGTCTCGTATGATGTGTTTATGTGAACAGGGCCTTCCCTCAGGAGTTCATCCACATCCTTTTCAAAATCCCGGAGGTTTACGAAGACCACCAGGTTTGCTCCGGGATACATGCCCTTCAGAAAGCAGTATTCACAGTCGAAGATGCAGTTCATGGCATTTTCGGAATAGAATGTCCTTTCCGCATCGAAATCCTGACATACGGGAGCTGTCTCAAAGATCCTCTGACCGTCATTTACTGCCAGGACCAGCTTTCGCGATGCTGCCTGCACCTTAAAGTCCTGATGCTTTCTGTTGAAGACATCCTTATAGTGGTGGATCTCTATTACCTTAGATCCGGGAAATGTGGAAAGGATCTTTTGTGTAAGGGGATATCCCAGGGCTCTTTTTTCAACGTAGATGTGAGAGAAGGCCATCTATTACCTCATTTCCTTCCTTCTTGTCATCTACGGGAAGTTCCCTGTCTATAAGACTGCGGATATCCAGGCCTTCTGCCCTGCAGTATCTGTAGATCTCAGTGAGCCTGTTTTTCATATATTCTGTACATTTTAGCTCTTCAGCGAGCTTTTTAAGGTCTTCATAGTCTTCCGCGTGAGTCTTCTTTCCCTCTCTGAGGATGCCGATGACCCTGACGATATCATCGATCACATTCTCCATGAGCCTCTGTACTACGGGTGCTGTAAGGCCGGATACATCCCCGGCGTCAGATACCACCTTCAGTACAGCGATATCATCGGGACCCATAATGAAGTTCACGGCTTCAAAGACGGCTGAACCCTCCATATCGTAAAGGCAGTCCGTACCTTCCATATCCTCGTTCCTAACAAGTCTCGAAAAGGTAACCAGCCCCTTCTCTGGAAGGCCTGTCTCATAGACCATATCAGGATAAAGATCTCTTTTTGTATCGTTATCAGTCAGTTTGTTCACAAGGAAGATCTGTCCCTGGACGTCTCTGTCGGGACATGCGCAGATGCCTGCGTTCAGGACCTTGTCGTCACCTGTCCCGTATCTTGACAGGATATAAGATACAGAGGAAGCGGCGGACACCTTACCCATACCGGTAACAGTGAGGATCACGTCATCTGACCTGAACACCCTGAACACAGTCTCTTCAGCCACTGCTTTAAGGTTAAGCGTCGATATTATAGGCGCAGCTTCGGGATACATGGCACAAAAGATAAACAGCATAGGATCCGCCCCTTTCCCACTTTTTACAGGATAATTGTACCCTGTCACGGATCGTGATTGCAATAAAAAACCCACCAGCTGATGCTGATGGGTAAAACTGGTTGCGGAGGAGGGACTCGAACCACTCGACCTCCGGGTTATGAGCCCGGCAAGCTACCAACTGCTCCACTCCGCGGTATCGTTATGTTGCACATCGGAATAAATGGTGCTCGTGACCGGACTTGAACCGGTACGGATTTTACTCCGACGGATTTTAAGTCCGTTGCGTCTGCCAATTTCGCCACACGAGC
>CACXGG010000030.1 GCA_902767145.1 Oscillospiraceae bacterium
GAGCAGGAGGACGACTCCCAGGATGAGCAGAAGGATCGATATGAAAAGAAGAAGATTCTTGTTGGTCGCCCTGAATCTCTTCTCTTTTTCGAGTTCCATATCGTTGGTTTTCTTCATTTTCTGCTCCAAAATTAAAAAATACATCGTTATTATAATGCAAAACTGTGATATTATGTATTTAATTTTCGCTTAAAGGAGTACTTGAGTCCAAATGAGCACTGATCTGTGGGACAAGGCGCTGAAGATCCTCGAGATAGACACCAGAGTCAATTCTGTCATATACACCACTATCCTCTGTAATGTAAAGCAGGTGGATTTCAGTGATAATGTTCTCATCCTTTCCTGCAGGAACGATTATGAGCTTGGCCTTGTAAAGGGCAAGGAGATCGATACCTACATCACCAGCGCAGTTAATATCGTTTCCGACGGTCCCGTTTCCGTAAAGTACATCATCGAGGGAGACGAAAAGGCAAAGACCGTCACATCCCTGAGCGAAAAGAGAGCTATCCAGAAAGAGAACCTTAACGTAAACGACGGTATCTCTTCAGACTTTACCTTCGACAACTTCATAGTAGGTGACTGTAACAGGTTCGCCCATGCGTCCGCTATCTCAGTCGCCAATAACCCGGGTAAGAGCTCCAGCAGGAATCCCCTTTATCTCTGGGGTAATTCCGGACTTGGCAAGACCCACCTCATGAAGGCCATAGGTTACAGCATCAGACAGAACTTCAAGGACAAGATCGTCCTTTATACCACGTGTGAGGAATTCACCAACGCATATATCGCCTGCATGAAGAGCAAGCAGTATGAGGAGTTCCGTGCAAAATACAGAGGTGTCGACGTACTCCTCATCGACGATATCCAGTTCCTTATCGGAAAAGAAGGTATCCAGATGGAATTCTTTAATACCTTCGAATCCCTTATCACCAGCGGAAAGCAGATCGTCATCACCTGTGATAAGGCTCCCAAGAACCTGACAGAGCTTGATTCCAGGCTTACTTCCAGATTCCAGAACGGTCTTATGATGGATATCCAGCCCCCGGATTTTGAGACGAGAAAAGCTATCTTCCTCAATAAGGTCCAGAAGGACGGACTGGATCTTTCTGACGACATAATCAACTATGTCTGCGAAAATGTCACCAAGGACGTCAGGGACCTGAATGGTGCCTACAATATAGTCTCCGCCTACTATGTGCTTTCCAACGGAGAGCTTACCCTTGATATCGTGGAGTCAAAGCTCTCAACTGTCATATCTCCCGGAAAGAACAAGAAACTCACCGTAGAGATAGTAATAGATGCTGTTTCCAAGTACTATGACATCTCTGCCGAGAAGATGATCGGAAAACTCAGAAATGCCGAGATAGTAAATGCCAGGTCTGTTGCCATGTATATCTGCAGGGATCTTCTGGAGATGCAGTATGAGAAGATCGGCAGCAAGTTCGGCGGAAGAAAGCATACCACCGTTATGAACGCATGTAATAACGTGGAGCAGGATGAGAGCCTGATGGCCGATATCGAGAGCATCAAGAAAAGGATAATGGACTGATCATCTTATACACATTTTCCTGTTCATATGTTTACAACTTGATGTAGGTAACCTGTTCATAATTTCCGGATGTATGTCACTTACCCTTTCCGAACATATAAAAAACGGCTTATGAACATAGGATTAACACTGTTACAAGTGCCTGTTTAAAAGGCTTTCTGCCCTTATGAACATTTTCTTCAGGATATAATAGGATTACGGATAAGATAACTATAAATACCCTTAGTCACAATTGAATTCCGGCCCTTTATAAAGTATAATATTATTCAGCATTTTTGATTTTTAGAAAGGAATTATCCTAAGATGAAGTTTAATTGTAATAAATCGGATCTTATAGAAGCGATCTCAATAGTTCAGAAGGCCATCAAGACTAATTCTACGGTACAGATACTTGACGGTATCCTTATCCAGGCTGATGACAGCGGAGTTAAACTCACAGGATATGACCTTGAGACAGGTATCGAAGCTGATCTTGATTCTGATATCAAGGAGAACGGATCCATCGTTGTTCCCTCCAGGCTCTTCAGCGAGAACATCAAGAAGCTTCCCGAGGAGATGACGACTATCTCCACAGATGACAGAAACCAGCTCCGTATCGAGTGCGGATCCTTTGATACGAATATCAAGGGTAACTCAGCTGATTCCTACCCCAAGATCCCTATCATCGAGACAGAGAATAAGATCACCATCGGACAGAAGGTCCTTAAGAACATGATCGACCATACTATCTTTGCGGTTTCCAAAGATGATACAAGACAGTCACTTACAGGCTGCTGCCTTGAGAGCGACGGTTCCACCATCACCATGGTAGCTATCGACGGTTTCAGGATGGCATTAAGAAGAGAAGATGCCGGCAAGGACTTCCCTCTTATGAACTTCATCATCCCCGGTAAAGCTCTTTCCGAGTCTGCAAAGATCTTCGACGGAGATTCTGATGACAAGGAAGTTATAATCTACTCTTCCTCCAATCACCTTCTCTTCGATATCGGCAAGGTAAGGATCGTTTCAAGACTTATCCAGGTACCTTTTGTTAACTACAATTCCATCATCCAGAAGAATCCCAAGAGCATCATGAGAGTCAACAGAAAGGCTATCCTCGATGCTGTAGACAGAGCTGCCATCATGATCATGACTGATGAGAGAAGATGCCCTGTAAGGCTTTCCATGGATGACGATACTACTCTTGTAATCTCATCTACCACAGAGGCCGGAGATACAAAGGAGAGCATCGACATCTCCATCGAGGGTGAGAATATCGATATCGACTACAATGCAAAGTTCCTTATCGATGCACTCAAGAATATCGATGATGAGACTGTAAGGATGGAATTCAACGGTACACAGGGACCCTGCATCATCGTTCCCGAGAACGGTAATTCCTATGTCTATCTGATCCTTCCAATCAGAAGATGATCATAAAGCACATCACTTTAGATAATTACAGAAGTTACGGAAGGCTTGACCTCGATGTCGGGCCTTCTGTTAATATTGTCTACGGAAATAATGCCCAGGGTAAGACTAATCTCATAGAGGCGATAAATGTCTGCTCCTGTACAGCATCCCACAGGACATCAAAGGACAGGGAGCTGGTAAAGATCGGTGAGGAAGGATACGGCATAAAGATGCTGTGCCACGACGAGATCTACGGAAACGACACTGAACTTAGTGCCTCATATCTCCTGGAAAACACCTCGAAAAACACCACAAACAAGCCAAAACGCGAATTATATCACGACAACATGAAGATCGAGCGAATATCTGATTATATCGGCATTTGTAACACTGTTATATTCGCTCCGGAGGACTTAAATCTGGTAAAAGGGTCCCCTTCAGGCAGGAGAAAGTTCTTCAATATGCTCATTATCAAGGTAGCTCCCTCCTACTTCAATATCCTGAACGGTACCAACAGGATCCTTAACCAGAAAAATATCTGCATCAAGTCCTTCAAAGGAAGAACAGACAATATCGACAACAATGCCCTGGACTTCTGGGACTTTTCCCTGGCTGATATGTCAGCTGATCTCATCATGTACAGATACAGGTTCGCTTCTCTTCTTTCCAGGAAGGCTGCAATGCACCATTCAGTCATCTCCGGAGGCGAGGAGAACCTTTCTTTACAGTATATGTCCTTAACAGGCTCTACAGAGCTCTTAGAGCGCTCCCTGAAAGAAGACGGTATGTATGACCGATTTATGGAGGGAAGGCTGTCTGAGGGCGATCTGAGCGGTATTAAGCGTAAATTGTCAGATCATATTCTCTCAAAGCTTCAAAACAGCAGGAAAAATGACGTGGAAAAAGGTATCTCCACCATAGGAGTCCACAGGGATGACATCGATATCAAGCTCAACGGCCTTTCCATGAGAGGTTTTTCATCCCAGGGCCAGCAGAGATCAGCTTCCCTTTCACTGAAGCTGGCTGAACTTGAGATAATCAGGGAGATGGTCTCCAATTCCCCTGTGCTCCTCCTGGATGACGTATTCTCAGAGCTTGATGCCGGCAGAAGGACCAGCCTTCTTGCAGGAATGAAGGAAGCACAGATCTTCATAACATGTACTGACAGGTCATATATCGAGAATGAACTGGCCGCTTTTCTCATGACAGACGTAAGGCCTAACTATTATCGCGTGGAAAACAGGACAGTTTTGCCTGAAGATTGATCAAATTCCTATATTATAATAAGCATATTATGTTATAATTATGTAGTTGGAAACTATGTGATCGATGTTTTTTCGCGCGGAGGTCCGGAATGTACGTTCATATCGGAGATGATATAGCCGTCAGAGCGGATACTGTCACGGCGCTGATAGACCTTGAGACAGTCCTTCCTTCACAGAAGGATGTCATGAGCTTTATCAATGCGGAAGATGAGAGCAACCGCCTCCAGTACCTCACTGAGGACATCCCCAGATCCATGATCCTTACCACCGAGAGAACCTACATAAGTTCCCTCTCTACAGAGGTGTTAAGGCGCAGATTAGCGGGAAAGATGTTGATTTAACAATGTTACAGATCCTTATTTTTCAAGGGTCAGAGAGTGATCTTTAATAGTGTCAAGGAGTTTTGATATTTATGAGTGAGAATGAGAAGGAAAATGCCAATATCAGTGGTGAGGTAGACCTTTACTACCAGCCTGTAGAGGATTCTGACAACGATGATGATCTTAAGAACCTGGCGGAGAACCCCAGGGGCCTGACAGAGGACTTTAAGGAAGAGACCATCACAGACATTGAGGCTGTGGCAGCCGGTCAGGATGTATTTGATACCACAAATGCCAAGGAATATGGTGAGGATGATATCCAGGTCCTGGAAGGACTTGAAGCTGTAAGAAAGCGTCCCGGTATGTATATCGGTGATACCACAAAGAGAGGTCTTCACCACCTGCTTTATGAGATCGTTGCAAATTCAGTCGATGAGGCTCTGGCAGGCCGATGCGATACCATCGATGTAATCATCAATAAGGATGGAACTGCTACAGTCAAGGATAACGGTTCGGGAATACCCGTAGGAAATCACCCGAAAATGGATATTCCCACGGTAGAAGTCGTTCATACGGTACTTCATGCCGGCGGTAAGTTCGGCGGCGGCGCATACAGCGTTTCCGGCGGTCTTCACGGCGTTGGTGCATCAGTTGTTAACGCACTTTCCGAGAAAATGACGGTTCAGGTAAGAAGAGACGGTAAGATCTACGAGATCGGATTCGTAAGAGGTGAGACAGTCGAGCCCCTTAAGGTAGTCGGAGAATGTGATATCAACGATACAGGTACGACTACTACATTCCTTCCTGATAACGAGATCTTCCCTGAGATCGATTTCGACTGGGATACAATGGTATCGAGATACCGTGAGATGGCTTTCCTTAACAGGGAAGTAACCATCGATATTACCGATAACCGCCCTGAAGAGCCCAAATATAAGCATCTTCACTACGATGGCGGTATCATTTCCTTCGTTGAATACATTAATAAGCATAAGGATCCCATCATTCCTATGCCCATCTATTTCGCTACTACCCAGGGCGACTGCTTCGTAGAGATCGCCATGCAGTATAACAGCACATATCAGGAGACGGTATACTGCTACGCCAATAATATCGCTACAGTAGAAGGTGGTACGCATCTTACGGGATTCAGGGCTGCTATGACACGTGTAATCAACGATTATGCCAGGAAGCATAATGTCATCAAGGACAGTGATCCCAAGCTTTCCGGTGATGATACAAGAGAAGGTCTTGCAGCTATCATCTCAGTTAAGCTTCCTGATCCCCAGTTCGAGGGACAGACAAAGTCCAAGCTTGGTAATGCCGAGATCAGACCTATGGTAGAGAATGCCGTTGCTGATAAGTTTGCCACATATCTCGAGGAGAATCCCCAGATCGCAAAGATCATCATGGAGAAGTGCCTTACAGCCAGCAGAGCAAGAGCTGCAGCTAAGCACGCAAGAGAACAGACGAGAAGAAAGACAGCTTTTGATTCTGTTCAGCTTCCGGGTAAGCTTGCTGACTGCCAGTCCAACGAGGCTGAGTTCTGTGAGATCTTCATCGTTGAGGGAGATTCCGCCGGCGGTTCCGCTAAGCAGGGACGTGAGAGAAAGTATCAGGCTATCCTGCCTCTCTGGGGTAAGATGCTCAACGTTGAGAAGGCAAGTATCGACAAGGTCTACTCCAACGAGAAGCTCCAGCCCGTAGTTACAGCTCTTGGAGCAGGTATCGGAGATGACTTCGATGAGACTAAGCTCAGATATCATAAGGTAATCATCATGGCCGATGCCGATGTCGACGGTTCTCACATCAGAACACTGCTCCTTACATTCTTCTTCAGATATCTAAGACCTCTTGTGGACGGTGGCTATGTTTACATCGCATGCCCGCCTCTTTACAAGGTGTATAAGGGAGATAAGGCTTTCTACGCTTACGATGACAAGGAAGTAGATAAGATCAAGGAAGAGACAGGATGGGAGAATCCCCTTATCCAGCGATTCAAGGGTCTTGGAGAGATGAGTTCCGATCAGCTCTGGGAGACAACAATGAATCCTTCTTCCAGAAAGCTCCTTAGAGTTACACTGGAAGATGCCCAGGCAGCAGATGAGACATTCTCGCTTCTTATGGGTGATCAGGTCGATCCCAGAAAGACTTTCATCCAGGAAAACGCAAGGCTTGCTAATATCGATAACTGATGTTCCACGTGGAACATCCACAAAAATGATGATAAGACCGGTTCCGAAAATGGAGCCGGTCTTCTTTTTGTTCCACGTGGAACAAATAATATGTAAACATATTGAAATATAAAAATCCTCGATAACAATGATAATATTAAATAGGTAATATCTTATTTAAAAGAAGGGAGTTAGGGAAATGGCTTATATCATCTCCGTTGTAAATCAAAAGGGAGGAGTCGGAAAGACCACAACTACCGTCAATCTTGCTGCATATATCGGCAAAAAGAAGAAAAAAGTCCTCTTTATCGATCTTGATCCCCAGGGTAATGCTACAAGCGGTCTGGGAATAGATAAGGGAGATATCGAGAACAGTACTTATGATGTTATGGTGGATGATCTGCCTATCAGTGAAGCTATCGTTGAATCATCTGCAAAGAACGTGGACATCTGTCCCACTAATATTAATCTGGCCGGTGCCGAGGTTGAGCTTGTATCAGCAATGTCCAGAGAGCAGATCCTTAAGAATGCCATCAAAGAGGTTCAGGATAACTACGATTATATCTTTATCGACTGTCCGCCCTCTCTTGGTATCCTCACCATCAACGCTCTTACTGCATCTGATGGACTTATCGTTCCCATCCAGGGTGAGTACTATGCACTTGAAGGTCTTACCCAGCTCATAGAGACAGTTAATATCGTCAAGAAGAAACTGAATAATAAGGTGGGCATAACAGGTGTTGTCCTTACCATGTTTGACAGAAGGACACAGCTCACAAGACAGGTAAAGGAAGAGGTAGAAAACTACTTTGGAGATAAGGTCTTTAAGACACAGATCCCCAGAAATGTCAGACTGGCAGAGGCACCCAGCCATGGTCTTTCCATTGGCGACTATGACCCCAACTCAAAGGGTGGTAAGGCATACGAAGCCCTTGC
>CACXGG010000031.1 GCA_902767145.1 Oscillospiraceae bacterium
GAAGGCTAAGGCCATGGGCATCAACACCTGCATCGATACATCAGGAAGCCCCTTCACAAAAGAAGAGCCTTACTACTCCAAGTTTACTGAGCTCATGAAGTATACGGACCTTGTAATGCTGGATATCAAGCATATCGATCCTGAGGGACATAAGATCCTTACTAAGAGACCTAATGACAATATCCTTGAGATGGCCAGGACCCTTTCTGACATGGGGATAAAGATGTGGATCAGGCATGTCCTCGTTCCCGAAAGAAACGATAAGGATGAGTATCTCATAAAGCTCCGCCAGTTCATCGACACGCTGAAAACTGTGGAAAAAGTCGAGGTTTTGCCTTATCATACACTTGGCGTCCATAAGTGGCAGACCCTGGGGATCCCCTACGAACTCGAAGGTATCGATCCCCCCACAAAGGAAAGGGTCCAGAATGCCAGGAATATACTGGGCGCTTAAGAGGGTAGAAATATGAGCGAAGACAGATTTAACAGAGATGACAGAGATGATGCATTTGCAAATAACAGAGGAGTTATCAAGTCCTGGAAGCAGCTGATCATCGTTGTGGGCGGATTTCTGGGAGCCATCCTGGCCTTGATCATAACATCGGCGATCCCCGGAGCACAGTGGCTCACTGTGTCATTAGTGGGACTGATCTTCCTTGGAACAGGTATCACATTCCTTAAGGTATCGAGGACAAATCATATGCTGCCCCTGCTGTGTGTAGCCCTGGGTGCAGTGATGATATTCTTCTCCGTTACCGGAAAGTTCTTCCCTGATTTCCACGACAGTATCGGCGACAGGGGACACGGAGTCGTCATGATAGTTGTAGCGCTCTTCCTTATCATCTATCCCATCGCATCTGTCGCATTTGTTAAGAACAGGTATAAGGAATCTGTGGAGGCTACCGTGGTACGCGTGGACAGCCATTATTCCAGGAGCCGTAAGGGCCACCATTCACGCACATACCGCCCTGTCTATGAATTCACATATTCCGGAAGGACATATACGGTCATGAACGATCTTTATTCCTCAGGCAGTTATCCCATGGTGGGTGACGTGAGGGAGCTACTGATCGATGAGAACGATCCTGAAAGGTTCTACGATATCAAGCAGATGAAGAAAGGGATAGCAGCTCCCGTGGTGATCGCAGTTCTGCTCATCGCTATCGGCGTCTATCTGGTGGTCGCAGGATGATCCTTTCATTTATAGTATTTGTACTTTTTTCGAATATCGCACTTATTACGGATGTACTGGGCCTGTTTGACTATATAGTCCCCATATCCCTGATATCTTTCGTGATATTTTCCTTCTTTATCTTTGTCCCTTCCTTCAGGAAGTTCCCCCAGAAGAGGACGAAGAAGATCCAGAGAGGTGTTGTCCTTCTGGTGGGATTTCTCATCACATTCGTGTGTGATGTCATTGCTCTTTCCACCTACCTTATCGTCTATTGCGGAATGATGGGTGAGAGGGATTACTGGAACGATGCGGTCCTTGCAGAGATCATCATCGCAGTGGTGGCCGGAAATATCATCTTTTGGAACGGAATCATAAGGGTATATATCTCTTCCAAGCAGCTGGGACTTAAGTGGAGGCTCATAGGCATCGTATGCGGCATGATCCCCATCGCCCACTTTATCGCCCTGGGAAAGATCATCGGCGTTACCTCCAGGGAGTATAAGGAAGAGGATGCAAGATATAAGCTCAACAAGAGCCGTGAAGCAGACAGGATCTGTGAGACGAAATATCCCCTTCTCATGGTCCACGGAGTCTTCTTCAGGGACTTTAAGTTCTTTAACTACTGGGGAAGGGTGCCGGATGATCTTATCCAGAACGGAGCTACTGTCTACTACGGCAACCAGCAGTCTGCCGCATCAGTAGATGTCTGTGGAAAGGAACTTGCCGACAGGATAAAGGAGATCGTAGATGAGACCGGCTGCGGCAAGGTGAATATCATCGCCCACAGTAAGGGAGGCCTCGATTCGAGATGTGCCATCTCCAAGTGGGGAGCAGCACCCTATGTTGCATCACTTACTACAGTAAACACACCCCACAGGGGATGCCAGTTTGCAGATTATCTCCTTAACAAGGCTCCCCAGAAGCTCAAGGAGACGGTGGCCGCCCAATATAACGGAGCCCTCCGTAAGGTGGGAGACAAGGATCCTGATTTCATTGCGGCAGTATCTGATCTTACCCACACATCCTGTGAGAAGTTCAACGAATCCTGTCCCAATGACCCCGGCGTCTACTATCAGAGCGTTGGATCCAAGTCGGTCAGTGCGGCAGGCGGAAGATTTCCTTTGAACCTTTCCTATCATCTGGTCAATTATTTTGACGGACCTAATGACGGACTCGTTTCGCTTCCCGCCATGAAGTGGGGCGAAGACTTCATCACCGTCGCACCCAGGAAAAAGAGGGGAATAACCCACGGCGACATGATCGACCTCAACCGCGAGAACATCGACGGATTTGACGTAAGGGAGACATACGTACAGCTTGTAAGCAATCTTAAGAAGAGAGGACTCTGATATTATCAGGGTCTTCTTTACTGATGGGAAGATCATTGTTAATATCTTCAGTAGGATATACTTGGGAGGGCGTAGTATGGACGAGAACAGTATCAGATCTATCCGCAACAATATGATCATCACGAATATTGTCATCCTGCTCCTGGGAGTGGCATTTATCGCCTGGCCCAAGGAATCGGCAGAGATGCTGGTCATGGCCATAGGTATCGTCCTTATCGCCCTGGCTATCTTTGAAGTAGTGGTATTTCTTTTCATTAAGAAAAGGGGCTTTGCCGATGTTGTAAGCCTTATCGCCGGTATAGTGGCGGCCCTGGCAGGTATCTGGCTCCTTATCTCTCCCTCCTGGCTGGTGGGCTTTTTCGGGATAATCTTCGGAGCTATCATCATCGCAGTAGGTCTTGCCCATATCCACCAGGCCATCTTCATCATCAGACATCACAGACAGATATGGTGGGTGTCACTTCTCGTGGCTGTCCTTGCCATAGCTCTTGGAGTATTCATAATAATAAACCCCTTCGACTTCGCAAACGGCATCATGATCTGGGTTGGGATAGGCATGGTGATAGAGGCTGTATCAGGCTTCTTTAACCTTCCTGCACTCAAGCACAGGGATGCCTGAAAAACAGGTAAGATTTTTGCTCATTTCAGATCATGTTGTTGTATAATCTTTCTATTATGAATTTGAGGTGGATCTAATGGAAATCACATATCTCGGACATTCGTGTTTTAAGATCGTTAAGGACGGATTCGCCCTTATCCTCGACCCCTACAAGACAGATTCAGTTCCAGGGCTTTCCCCTCTTAAGGAGACGGCCAACCAGGTGATCCCTTCCCATAAGCATGATGACCATTTCGGTCTCGGGGAAGTGAAGCTTTCCGAGATGAGAGCCGACACACCTTTTATGATCAGTTTTATCCCCACGTTCCACGATGAGAAGGAAGGCGCATTAAGAGGCCTCAATAACGTTATCGTTATCGATGTGGACGGCCTTAAGATCGTTCATATGGGAGATATCGGATGTATGCTGACGGATGAGGAACTGCAGTTCATAAAGAAGTGCGATATCCTGATGATCCCGGTGGGAGGTTTCTTTACCATCGATGCAGAGCAGGCCAGGGAATATGTGGATATCATCGAGCCAAAGATCACTATCCCCATGCACTACAGCGGAAAGACATTCGGATATGACGTGATCTCCGGGGTGGATAAATTCACGAAGCTCTTCGATGAGAAGGACGTTCTGGTGAAGGGTTCCGTCATCGAGTTCGATGAGGCACCGCAAGATAGAAAAGTTTATGTAATGAGGCCTTTAAGGGCTGAAAGGGAAGGTTAACGTATATATGTTTAAAAAAGGTTTTGACAGCGATAAGTATGCAGATCTCCAGTCCCAGAAGATCAGGGACAGGATCGACCAGTTCGGAGGAAAGCTCTACCTTGAGTTCGGAGGCAAGCTCTTTGATGATTACCACGCATCCAGGGTCCTTCCCGGATTTGAACCCGACAGTAAGATCAGGATGCTCATGCAGCTCAAAGCCGATGCGGAGATCGTCATCGCCATCAATGCTGATGCCATCGAGAAGAGTAAGAGAAGAGGCGACCTGGGTATCACATACGATCAGGATGTCCTCCGTCTCATCGACGCTTTCACTGAGTTCGGACTCTATGTAGGAAGCGTATGTATCACACAGTTCACAGGCCAGCCTCTGGCAGAGAAGTTCGAGCAGAGACTTCACCAGCTGGGAGTCAAGGTCTATAAGCACTATCCCATCGCAGGATATCCTTCCAACATTCCCCTGATCGTAAGTGACGACGGATACGGAAAGAATGATTATATCGAGACCACACATTCCCTGGTAGTCGTTACGGCTCCCGGACCCGGATCAGGAAAGATGGCCACATGTCTTTCACAGCTCTACCACGAGAACAAGAGGGGCATCAAGGCAGGTTATGCCAAGTTCGAGACATTCCCCATCTGGAGCATCCCTCTTTCCCATCCCGTAAATATCGCATATGAGGCTGCAACGGCAGATCTCAATGACGTAAACATGATCGACCCTTTCCATCTCGAAGCTTATGGAAAGACAGCTGTTAACTACAACAGGGATGTTGAGATCTTCCCCGTCGTAAATGCCATCTTCGACAAGATCTACGGAGAGTCACCCTACAAGTCCCCCACGGACATGGGCGTTAACATGGCAGGATTTGCCATCGTTGATGATGAGGCATGCCAGGAGGCAAGCCGTCAGGAGATCATAAGAAGATTCTATCTTGCAAAGGTTGCCACAAGGCAGGGATTGTCTGACGGTTCTGACGTGGCCAAGCTGGAGATGATCCTCAGCAAGAGCGGCATCGATACATCAGACAGAAGGGTCATCGGAGCAGCTCTCGTAAGAGCAGACCAGACAGGCGGACCTGCAGTAGCTATGGAGCTTCCTGACGGAAGGATCGTCACAGGTAAGACCACAGATCTTCTCGGACCTGCATCAGCATGTCTTCTCAATGCCCTTAAGGTGCTTGCCGGCGTTGACCATGAGATCCCTCTTATCTCACCCAATGTTATCGAGCCTATCCAGGACCTGAAGGTCAACCATATGGGTAACCACAATCCCAGGCTCCATACAGATGAGACGCTTATCGCCCTTACCATCTCTGCGCAGACTAACCCCGTTGCTGAACTCTGCATGCAGCAGATCGGCAAGCTGGCAAATATCGATGCACATTCCACAACGATCCTTTCCAGCGTAGACGTGAACATACTCCATAAGCTGGGCATCAACATAACATGCGAGCCCAACTACGAGACAAAGAAGCTCTATCACAAATAAGGGATCAATTACAGTGTTCTTTAAGGAGCGCCTTCAGCTGTTCGTAGCGGAGGCGCTTTTCTTCTTTTGAAAAATGGACTTCACGGGACTGAACAGGAGCGTCGGAATAGTCCAGGACCTCATCTCCGAACTGCTCACTGGTAAGATCGAAAACATGACCGTCCACCACATTGAAGCAGTGGTAGTTTCCTCCGGGACGGAGGATGCCCCTTACTTCGCCGCCGAAGATATCCTGGGCGAGGAAAGCGGTGATAGAGCATTGACCCAGGGTCATGTTCTCCTTTGTCCACTCATGCCTCATCCTGGGTGCGCATGTATCGGCACACCATATCTCTGACAGGGCGTCGTAAAGATCGTAGGGGTTATCTATCCCCGGATAGATCCTGTTCTCTGAAGGGACGTCTGCGTCCTCATGTCCATAGAATACGTAAGCCATGAGTTGATTATATAATCAGGTCTTCAAAAGTCAAAGTCAAAAAAAGTCAAAAAGTTGTTGACAAAAGGAAACAGCAGTACGATAATACAGTTAGTCAAAGAAAGTCAAAGTCAAAACGGAGGTGAGATCGTTGGCCAGACTGGTGGATGTCATAGAGATGATGATCAAAGAGATGATCGATGAGAACAATGGACGCGCCACTATCAGCAGAAGCATGCTGGCTGAGAGGGCAAACTGCGTTCCTTCCCAGGTTACTTATGTTCTTTCCACGAGATTTTCCAGCGGAAACGGATATATCGTTGAGAGCAGACGTGGCGGTGGAGGCCAGATCACTATCACAAGGGTCCAGCCTTTGAGCAAGAGGGATTACATCAAGAGCGTGATCGACTCCGTAGGTGATGACCTGACACAGCAACAGGCAAAGATCCTTCTGGCTAATACTGTAGCCGGAGGAGCCATCAGCGCAAGAGAGGGAACAGCGGTCATGGCGGCAGTATCCGACAGGGCCCTGGCAAAAGTCGACACTGATATTAGATCTGTAGTCCGGGCGGACATCTTTAAAAATGCCATGCTCGGCCTGATGCTCGATAAATGATAAAGGAGATATGAGAAATGAGATGTGAAAGATGCGGAGGACCTATAGACGGTAATAAGATAATAAGGCTCAACGGCGTTACTATCTGCGAGAAGTGCGCAAGAGAGCTTCGGATAGACACTTCCCTTATGGGAGGATCCATCCTTGACCAGGCATTCCCCATGCTCAATGAACTGACAAATGCATTCCTGAACCCGGGACCTGATCTTGAATTTGCAAATACAAAGATCAGATGCCCCAAGTGCGGAACGACATTGAGGGATGTGGAATCCTCAGGCCAGGTGGGATGTATCGAGTGCTATAACGTCTTTAATGAGACGGTGCTCAAAAAGATCCTGAAGAGCCAGGGCAACAGCGAATATAAGGGCAGGAATCCCGGAGAGCTGACAGAGACGGAAGCTCCCGTAAGACCCGGTTCTCCTGATGAGGAAAAGCCTCAGGAGCAGCCTAAGCCCGCAGCCCCCAGACGTGCCAAGTCAACGCCCAAGGAGCCCACAAAGAAAGATCTTCTGGAGAGGATCAAGAAGGCTGATCTGGGCATGATCTCAGACAGTGATCTGGAAGAGGCAATGAAGCTCGCAGCAGAGAAGGAAGACTACGATCTGGCTGCCAGGTTCAGGGATGAACTCAAGTCAAGAAAGGAGGATAAGTGATATGTGGTTTGAAGATCATAAGGAGAACAGCGAAGTAATACTCGCTACCCGCGTGAATATCTCAAGAAACATAAAAGGCTTTTCCTTCCCGGTAAAGATGTCCCAGGATGAGAAGGAGAATGTCATCGGCATGGCAAGGCAGGTGGCATCAGAACTCGATCTCCCCTTTATAAGGACGGATGAACTTGACGATTCAGCCAAGGCTGACCTGTTCAACAAGTACTATGCAGATATAAGCTTCATGGCAGAGGATGCCAAGACGGCAGCCATCCTGGGAAAGAAGGACGGCGTATGTGTACAGGTCAACTATAAGGATCATATAACAGTTGAATCCCTCACCGCAGGAAGCGATATAAGAAGTGCATACAGGGATGCAGAGGACCTCGCTGTTGAATTCGAGAAGAGGATGCCCATAGCCTTCAGTGAAAAGAGGGGATTCCTTACTTCCGACATCAGGAATGTGGGAACAGGTGCACAGATCTCCGCACTCATAATGATCCCGGGCATAATGAAGACCACCGGTGCGCTTTCAGTCCTCTCCAAGAGACTTGAGAAATTCGAGTGGAATATAAAGCCCCTCATCCAGGGAAATGATGTAAGGATAAACAGCGTTTACATCATCACTAATATGGTGACCCTGGGCGTGGACGAAAAGGAACTTCTCGACCGTACAGAGAGCGTCCTGAACGACGTGACCAAACTGGAGAGATCCTGCAGGGCAAGCATCTGTAAGAAGAAGTCCGCAATAGTGGAAGACCAGTACTACAAATCATATGGAGTATTGAGATACGGCAGGAGGCTCGAACTTCCCGAGGCTCTCCTTCATATCAACTGGCTGATGCTGGGGGCAGACCATGTCAAGGACGATGAGGTCAGTCTCTCCTGGGAGCAGATCCATAAGCTGGTCCACACGGTACTCAGAAGATATGAAGAGATAACAGCCAAGGGCAGAAAGACGATCACTGTTCCCCGCGAGAGAGCAGAACGTGTCCGTGAGATAGTGAAGGGAGATGAGGCCTAATGAAACTTACAAAGGAAACAACAGACGTAATCGTATTTTCGAAAAGGATCGCCGAGTCACAGGGCAGCAGGATGATCTCAACTGAGGCAGTCCTGGCGGCACTTGCGGCGGTGGAAGGCCCCACTCAGGAGATACTTGGAAGAAACGGTGTCGAGATGGAAGCCGTGTGCACTCTCATAAGTGCAGATGACATGGTGACAGAAGACCCCATCGAAGAATATGAGATCGAAGAGGGATTAAAGCTCTTCAGGCTTGAGACAAAAAGACTCTTCACAGAATCAGGCGACCTTTCCAGAAAGATCGGAAGCCAGGGGGTCATAGCTCCCGTACATCTGCTCTTTATCCTTGCCACCAACAGGAACTTCATGGGACATAATGTCCTGGAGCGCGCAGGCGGAGATATCAACGGTATCGTGGATGACCTTAATAACGAATTCATGAATACCTTCGGTGCTCCCGGAAGCTCCCCCGACGACGACGGTCTGGATGATGAGATCCCCGGCGAGGAAGGTCCCGGCGCAGGTCCCGGACCCGGAAGGATGAGCAGGAAGAAGAGATCCGGAAAAGGCGGAAAGAAGACTCTCGATGAGTTCGGAAAGAACCTTTCCAAGATGGCAGAAGAGGGAAAGATCGATCCTGTCATCGGAAGAGAGGAAGAGATCAACCGCGTTATGCAGATCCTTGCCAGAAGGACAAAGAACAATCCCTGTCTGGTAGGTGATCCCGGTGTAGGTAAGACTGCCATCGCTGAAGGTCTCGCTCTTAAGATATCCTCCGGTGATGTTCCCGAGATACTGCAGGGCAAGACGGTATATTCCGTTGACATGGGTTCTCTTATCGCCGGTTCAAAGTTCAGAGGTGATTTCGAGGAGAGGATCAAGAACGTCCTTACGGAAGCATCCACGGATCCCAACATCATCCTCTTTATAGATGAGATCCATACACTCATCGGAGCAGGTGCAGGAGAGGGCTCCCTTGATGCAGCAAACATCATGAAGCCCATGCTCACCAGGAACGAACTTCAGATCATCGGTGCCACTACTTTAGATGAGTACAGTAAGCATATCGAAAAGGATTCCGCTCTTGAGAGAAGATTCCAGAAAGTTATAGTAAACGAACCTTCCCAGGTGGAGGCCATCGAGATACTCAAGGGATTAAGGCCCAAGTACGAAGACCACCACAAGATCAGGATAACGGACGAGGCCATCGAGCAGGCAGTAATGCTCTCCAGCAGATATGTATCCGACAGGTTCCTTCCCGATAAGGCCATCGATCTTATCGACGAAGCAGCCGCAAGAAAGAGGATCAACTTCGCTGATTCCGATGAGAAGAGAAAGCTGGAGAAGCGTCTCTCCGAAGTGATCGAAGAGAAGAAGAAAGCAGCAGAGAATACTGAGTTCGAGAAGGCTGCCATCCTCAAGAAGGAAGAGGAGAAGATCAACGGGAGGCTTTCCGAGATAAAGGAAAAGACTGCTCCTGACAAGGATGGTTTCACAGGTGTCCTCACAGTTGACGATATCGCAGATGTCCTTTCCAAGTGGTCCGGCATCCCAGTGTCAAAGATCACTGAGAGTGATGCAGAGAGACTTAAGAACCTGGAGGAGGAACTCAAGAAGAGGGTAATCGGCCAGGACGAGGCAGTCACTGCAGTAGCAAAGGCGATCAGAAGATCGAGACTCGGCCTCAAGGACCCCGGAAAGCCATCAGGAAGCTTTATCTTCCTGGGTACCACAGGTGTAGGTAAGACAGAACTTGCCAAGGCTCTTGCAGAGGTCATGTTCGGAGATGAGAATGCTCTTGTCAGGATCGATATGTCCGAGTATATGGAGAAGCACGATGTAAGTAAGCTCATCGGTTCCCCTCCGGGATATGTCGGATACGACGAGGGCGGCCAGCTGACAGAGAAAGTAAGGAGACATCCTTATTCCGTAGTCCTCTTCGATGAGATCGAGAAGGCACATCCCGAGATCTTCAACTCCATGCTCCAGGTACTGGATGACGGAAGACTTACAGACGGAAAGGGACGTGTAGTCGACTTCAAGAATACCATCATCATCATGACTTCCAACATCGGTGCAAGGATGCTCACATCCGCCGCAGGAAGAAGGATCGGATTTGCGTCGGCAGCAGATGAGCACGACGAGGATGAGGCTAGCCGCGAAGGACTCTATGGCGGAAAGAGTTACAGCGAGGCCAAGGAAGTCGTAATAGACGAACTTAAGAAGGCCTTCTCACCTGAGTTCATCAACAGGGTGGACGAGATCGTATTCTTCCGTATGCTTGGCAGGGATTCCCTCATCAGGATCGTTGACATCCTTGTTGCCCAGGTAGGCAAGAGGGTCAAGGATATCGGAGTGGAGATCAGGCTCACCGACAGCGCAAAGGAACTCCTTGCAAAGAAGGGATACGATCCCCAGTATGGTGCAAGACCTCTCAAGAGGGTCATCCAGTCCATGGTTGAGGATAACTTCTCGGAGGCACTCCTCGACGGAGTCATCAAGGCAGGATGCATCGCAGAAGTTGATGCTGACGGTGAAGAGATAAAGATCACCAACGCCGGCCCCATAGAAGAGACCAGATAATAAAAAGCCCAAATACGAAAAAGCCTCATTC
>CACXGG010000032.1 GCA_902767145.1 Oscillospiraceae bacterium
GCTGTAATCGTCCAGGTAGTTGAGGACATCCTGCTTGAGCTGGTCCAGCCTTACGTCCCTGTCCTCGTGGGAGACGGTCTGCAGGGGATAGGAGTCGCTGAAAGTGACGGGATCTGATTCCACAAAGGTATCAGGGGCATCGTTCTGCTCCGTCTCCTCTGTCTCCCCGGGAGCTTCCGTATCCGGGGTGTCATCCTGGACTACCACCGGTGCCAGGACATCTTCCGTGGTCTCCTCGGAGACCTCTGCAGTCTCGGTGGCGGGGACTTCCTCCGACTCTTCGCTATCAGATGCTTCGGCCGTTTCTGCTGCAGTGGCTGTGCCTGCTCCCACCAGTTCCGGGAAACGCTCCCTGTAGACATCCTGCATGGAGGCCACCTTGATGACGAATATGGTCAGCAAAGACAGGACCGCGATCACTATGACGGCGATCTTGATCCTGTTGTGGCGTTTCTCTTTTATCTCAACAGCTTTTGTGAGAAAAGTGGGATTCGGGCGCTTCATAAACCTCTTATCAGAACAGTCCCGTTATGGTCCCGTTCTCATCGATATCTATGTCGAGAGCTGCGGGGTGTGAGGGAAGACCCGGCATGGTGAGGATCTTTCCTGTCAGGACTACAAGATAACCTGCACCGGCGGAGAGCCTTACGTCCCTGACCGTCAGGGTGAAGCCCTCGGGACGGCCCAGGAGCTTGGGATCGTCGGAAAGGGAATACTGTGTCTTTGCGATACAGATGGGAAGCTCGCCGTAGCCTGAAGCAACAAATCCTTCGATCTTTGCCTTAGCCTCGGGAAGGATATCTATATCCTTTGCGCCGTAGATCCTTGTGGCTACCTTCCTGATCTTGTCCTCCACGGAGTCCTTAAGATCATATGCGAAGTTGGGTTCTGTCTTCTCATCGGAATCCAGGATGGAAAGGACCTTGTCTGCCAGCTCGAGGCCGCCCTCTCCGCCCTTGGCGAAGATCTCTGCGGGAGCGAACTTGGCGCCCTTTTCGGCACAGAGGTCAGCCATCATGGAGATCTCCTCCTCCGTATCGGTGAGGAACCTGTTGGCTGCCACTATTACGGGGATGCCGAAGGAATTCATGTTCTCTATATGCTTAGCCAGGTTGCCGAAGCCCTCCTTAACAGCCTCCACATTGGGAGTGGTCAGCTCTTCCTTGGGGATGCCGGCATTGTACTTAAGGGACCTTACGGTGGAAACGATGACGCAGGCGTCAGGCCAGATGCCTGCCTTCCTGCACTTGATGTCCAGGAACTTGAAAGCTCCCAGGTCTGCACCGAATCCTGCCTCCGTTATGAGGATATCGGAGAATTTAAGGCCTGCCTTTGTGGCGATGATGGAGTTGCATCCGTGGGATATGTTGGCGAAGGGTCCGCCGTGGACGAATGCGGGAATGTGCTCCAGGGACTGTACCAGGTTGGGGCAGATGGCATCCTTGAGAAGGGTGGCCATGGCGCCCTGGGCATTGAGGTCGCCTGCTGTGACGATCTTGCCGTCCATATCATAGGCGATGGCGATATTCTTTATCCTCTCCTTCAGGTCTTCCTGATCTGCTGCAAGGCAGAGGACTGCCATGATCTCGGAGGCTGCGGTTATGGTGAAGAAGTCATTTCTCTCCACTCCGCTGGTGCCGCCGCCGACGCCTACGGTGATGTTCCTGAGGCATCTGTCGTTCATATCAAGGCAGCGCTTCCAGAGGATCCTGTCCTTGTCGATGTTAAGCTGGTTTCCGTGATAGAGGTGGTTGTCGATCATTGCAGCCAGAAGGTTGTTGGCTGCTGTGATGGCATGGATATCACCGGTGAAGTGAAGGTTTATATCCTCCATGGGGACCACCTGGGAATATCCGCCGCCTGCTGCGCCGCCCTTGATGCCGAAAACAGGACCCAGGGAGGGCTCTCTTAAGGCCAGCATGACATTTCTGCCCTTCTTTCCGATGGCCTGTGCCAGTCCGATGCTGACGGTGGTCTTACCCTCTCCTGCAGGCGTGGGGTTCATGGCGGTGACGAGGATCAGCTTTCCGTCCTTTTCGCCGTCTCTTTTTCTGATCTCGCTCATGGGGATCTTTGCTTTATATCTTCCGTAAAGCTCGATCTCATCTGCTGAAAGACCGATCTTTGATGCTATCTCTCCGATAGGGAGCATTTTCGCGCTTCTTGCGATCTCGATGTCACTTAACATGGCACAGCCCTCTTCTCTAAAAACGATATTAATGATTTTACATTATTTGAAGAAAGCAATAAAGACCGATTTAGTGTTATACTCTATGTCATGAAATACAGTGTTTTGATCATCGATGACGAGAAGGAACTGGCGGAATCCGTCGCAGAATATTTCGATATGATGGGGCTTACTTCCAGGTGCGCCTTCAGTTCCGCCGAGGCCCTGGACTTCTTTAAGGAGAACGACGCGGCCCTTATCCTCCTGGACATAAATCTTGGAGATTCCTCCGGCTTTTCCCTGTGCAAGACCCTCAGGGAGACCATCGAGGTCCCTATCCTCTTCATAAGCGCCAGATCCTCTGACGACGATATGGTGGTGGCCCTGAACATCGGAGGCGATGATTATATAACCAAGCCTTTTTCCCTTAACGTGCTCTATGCCAAGGTAAAGGCTGTCCTCAAGAGATATGAATCCTCCGGAAAGAAGACTGACGAATGCCTGGTCTTCGGAGACCTTAAGATAGATACCGGTGCAGGTATAGTCTACAAGAAGGGGCAGGAGGTAGTCCTTACTGCCATGGAATACAAGCTTCTTTCGTACCTGGCCGTCAACAGCAACAAGGTCATCGGAAAAGAGGAGATCTTTGATAACGTCTGGGATGACAGCTATGTCACCGACGGAACCCTCAATGTCCATATAAGGCACTTAAGAGAGAAACTGGAGGATGATCCCAACGATCCCGTGTTCATCAAGACTGCCAGGGGCAGGGGATACCAGTTCAGGGCTGAAAGCTGATGAGAAAGAGATTTGTCTGGCTGGTCATCCTTCTGACAGTGCTGCTCCTGTTGCCTGTAATGATGCTGGAGTTCCATGAAAAGACCGCCATCGACCGTCTCGACAACACTGATGTAAATATCATACTCAACGATCTTGAGGAAAACTGGGATACCATAACCGCCTATGCCGAGGAAGGTTCTGTCATGACCCATTCCCAGTACGGTTTTGATTATGTTGTCCTGGACAATGAAGGAAATGTGATCCGCAGGACAAAGCGCGGCATGGCGGAGGACCTGGGAAGAGCCACCACGGAAAGATATACCATCAGGGATATCGAGCATGATGGTGAGGTCCTGGGAAAGCTCCTCATCGAAAATGATTTTGATTCCATAAGAAGTGACGCATACATAAGCTACAGGACCAGATATCTCATCGCCGTGGAATTCCAGAGCATCATAATAATCCTGTTTTTGGCCTGGACATATTTCAGCATAGTAAAGCCCTTCGAGGACCTGCGGGAATTCGCTGCCGACGTGGCAGGCGGCAATCTCGAAAAGCCCCTTATGATGGACAGGGGAAATATCTTCGGTGCCTTCACAGAGAGCTTCGATCTCATGAGAACAGAGCTCAACGATGCAAGACAGAAGGAATACGAGGCCCAGCGGAGCAAGATAGAATTGGTGGCCCAGCTGTCCCACGACATAAAGACCCCGGTGGCTTCCATCAAGGCCATGGGCGAGGTGCTGGAGGCAAGGAGCGAAGATCAGAAGTCAAAGGAGAAGCTGTCCTCCATCGTTTCCAAGGCGGACCAGATCGATGTCATGGTCAGTGATCTTTTTGCCACCACCCTGACAGATCTCAATATGCTGGAAGCAGAGAATACCGAACAGGAGAGCAATATCCTGGACGAGATAATAAGAGATGCCGACCATATGGACCGCGTGGTGGGAGACAAGGTGCCCGAGTGCATCATATCGTGCGACAGGGTCAGGACCACCCAGGTCATAAATAATATAATAAGCAACTCATATAAATATGCAGATACCACCATAACCACATCATCCCGTATCGAGGATGACAGCCTGGTGCTCTCCTTTACCGATAAGGGCGGGGGAGTATCGGAGGATGACCTTCCCATGATCACCAAGAGGTTCAGAAGAGGTGATAACTCCAGGGGCAAGCCCGGCGCAGGCCTGGGCCTTGCTATTGCCAGTGAGCTCATGGAGAAGATGGGCGGTGACCTGGAGGTCTCAAATGCCGACGGCGGCTTCCGCGTAACCCTTTACTTCAGGATGGCATAAGCAATCTTAATCTTGTCTTAAGGTTGCTTTAAAGCCACTTAAGATGATTTCTTTTACAATCTCCTTATCAATCATAAACATGGAAAAGGAGATCTGATACTTATGAAGAAGATCATTATGAAGGCGGCATCGATGGCAACAGCAGCCATTATCGCAGCAACAGCCTATGCGGGTGTGGTCCTTAAGGACAATACCGTAAATGCGGCTTACCAGACACCCAGGCTCATCGTCACGGGAAGTGAGATCACCACAGGTGACGTAAATGCAGGTGATGAATTCGAGATGGTGGTACATCTCAAGAACGAGTCCACATCCACAAAGCTCTTTAACATCAGGCTTGAGTTCGGAAGCGACGACAACGAGATCTATCCCGTGGATGGAACAAACGTGGTCTATGTCGATTCCGTCGATAAGGAAGAGGAGTTTGATGTAACCATCGACCTGGCTTCCAGGGGAGACCTGGAGCAGAAGCCCTACACTCTCAACGTCAACTATGAATATGAAGATAACAACAGGAACACCTTCGAGGATTCATCGGAGATCACAGTACCTGTCCTTCAGGCGCCTGTCCTTTCCATCTCCGAGATGAAACTGTCAAAGAACGAGATCGACCTTGACGGAAAGACAAGTTTTTCATGTAAGCTCAACAACATGGGTAAGGGATCTGTCTATAATGTCATGGTGGAAGTCAACGGAGAGCTGATCAACGATACCGATACCGTAGTAGGTAATATCGACATGGGTCAGAGCAGTTCCGTGGACCTTTCCGTCAAGGGCGTCTCCATCGGAGATGAGGATATCGATATCACTGTCACATATGAGGATGCCGACGGCAATCCTTATGAGATCTCTAAGACCATCTCCCTGTCAGTCCTGGAGCCTGTGGAGGAGGCTGTCGCCGAGGAGGCACCTGAAGTCAATATGACACTTGTAATAGCAGGCATCGGTGCTGTTATACTTGTTATCGTAATAGCAAACGTAGTACGCAAGAAGAAGGAAAAGAAGTATGCCTAAGAAAAGCATTATAAGGACTGAGAAACTCTGCAAGAGCTTCTCTGCCGGCGGCGTAATGCAGCATGTCATAAAAAACCTGGATACCGAGATCTACGAAGGCGATTTCACCGTCATCATGGGATCCTCCGGTGCAGGTAAGTCAACACTCCTCTACGCTCTTTCCGGCATGGACAGGGCCAGCCTTGGAAATGTATATTTCTCCGACAGGAATATCACTAACTTCACATCAGACCAGCTGGCTATATTCAGGAGAAAGCACTGCGGATTTGTGTTCCAGCAGGTGTATCTCATGGACTCCATGAGCATAATGGACAATGTCCTGACGGCAGGACTTCTGACAGGACAGAATAAGAGAGAACTGGCAAAGAACGCGAAGGAACTCCTGAAGCAGGTGGGGATAGAGCCCAGGCTCTGGAATAAGTTTCCCAACCAGCTGTCGGGCGGTGAGGCACAGAGAGTAGGTATCGTCCGTGCCATCATCAATTCACCTGATATGGTGTTTGCCGATGAGCCCACCGGAGCCCTGAACAGTTCCTCGTCAGATCAGGTATTGAACGTTTTGACCGAAGTTAACAAGAAGGGTCAGTCGATCCTTATGGTCACCCACGATATGAAATCCGCAAGAAGGGGCAACAGGATCATCTACCTGAAAGACGGTACGATCAGCGGCGAATGCGATCTGGGACCCTATGTTTCCGGAGACCGTGAGCGCCATGACAAGCTTCGTTCGTTCTTAACGGAGATGGGATGGTAA
>CACXGG010000033.1 GCA_902767145.1 Oscillospiraceae bacterium
CGTTAAGAAATAAGAATAACGGGGGTAGCACAATGGGAAAGAATTATTTTCAGGCGATACCGATAAAACCTTCTTATGATGAAAAGCTCATATGCTTCACAGCCTCCCTGGGAAATGCCATAGGAAAAGGGCAGACTATCCCGTATGTGGATAATGATGTTACTTATCTTCTTAACCTTCAGAACGAGCGTATAAAGGAAAAGAATGTAGAGTTCGATTACGAAGTCTATAAAAGGACAGAGGATTCACCTGTAGGGAATACATTCTTTGATGTTGAAGACTGGAAGGACGACCGTTACACAAGTACTGTGGGGTTTGCTGTTTTCGGTGTAAAGAGAAAGGTCAGAAGGAATGATACGGTACTTTACAAAGATAAGCTGAGACATGTCTTCTATGGTACCGTTACTGATACAGTTTCCGGGGAGCATCCGGACAATGAGATCCATATCTGCCCGAACTGCGGTGCTGACAGTACCATAGCGCAGCTTAACGATGGATGTCCTTACTGCGGAACGCAGTATAAGATGGACGATCTTTTCCCGAAGATCACAGGTTACTATTTCTTCGATCAGCTGCGAATAACTAAGAAACAGTTACTGCTGGGCTGGCCGGCATGCTCACTCTTTTGTGCCATCGCGGGACTTATAATAGGTCCTTATCTCAAAAACGTCCCGGTCTTCGGTGAGATGACACGCTTATATCTTAGAAGTGAAGGAGCAGACATCATCTCCAGCGTTACAGCAGCTGTTGTATGGGGATTCTTCCTGTTCATGTTCCTGCATCTGCTGTTTAAGATCGCCAAAGCCATCGTGGATCTGGACAGGATGGGAACCTCAGAAGCCAGAAAGCGTTTTGAGCTCCGCATGAAGAAGATAACTCCCGAGTTCTCCTTTGAGTTCTTTAAGAACAAGGCGATCTCCCTTATCAAGACTGCTGTATATTCAAAGGACGAAAGTGAGCTTCTCTGCTATAAGGGAGGAAAGCTTCCGGCGGATTTCAAGGACATTATCGATCTGAACTATGCAGGAACCTTCGGCCTGAAAGGCTTTACGGAAGAAGACGGGATGGTGACAGTGGAGACCAGATCCTATTTTGATGTCCTCTCCGTAAATGGCGACAAGGTCAGCTATACTCATCCCGTTATCAGTGCAACCTTCAGAAGAAGGACAGACATACCGGTAAACCTGAACTTTACCATGACGAGGATCCAGTGTCCCACCTGTGGCAAGAGCTTCAATCCTGTGAAGAACAAATTCTGTCCCGGCTGCGGCAATGAGTACGAACTCATCACAGACGACTGGGTACTGGTGGACCTCAAGACGATCAACTGATGCCGGGCGGTGTCTTCCTTATGCTATAATCCAGGTGTCAGGAAGTCAGTAGGATTTGAAAGGATAAACGGTATGGAATTCAGAAGATTAAAAGCTTCAGATCTGAAGTCTCTGCTCGAGCTTTATAAGCAGCTTGATAAAGACGATGAACAGTGTCTTGAGGATAGTGAGAGAGTCTGGAAAGAGATAGAAGAAGATCCCAACATCCAGTATTTCGGAGCTATTGATAACGGTAAGGTCGTCTCGACCTGCTATGCCGTTTATATACCAAACCTGTCCCGTGGAAACAGGGGTATCTGCTTTGTGGAGAACGTGGTCACGGATAAGGATCACAGGGGCCTTGGCCTGGCTTCAAAGGTTATGGATATGGCAGTGCATTTTGCCAGAGAACGTAACTGCTATAAAGTGATACTTCAGAGCGGGATGTCCAGGACAGAAGCTCACCGTTTCTATGAGCATAAGGGCTTTAACGGGGAATCGAAGAAAGCCTTCGATATGAGGCTTCAGTGATGGACTGTTGAGTAACTGATCCCCGGGTGTTAAGATGACTAAAGATCCAAAGGAGGTTTAGATATGAGAATCACCAGAGACAATGCTCCATGCAGAGCTTGAGGAGACTGCATGGAGGAACGGAAGTTGATCCGTGATCCTCAGGCTTTGCTTCTGAAATAATATTTTAAGGAGCAAAGAAATGAATAACATTAAAAAACTAAGGGATTTCTATATACTCTGGGGTACCCAGAGCCTTTCACAGCTTGGAAGTTCTATTACTGCCTATGCGCTTACGCTGTGGCTTTACGATGAGACGGGATCGTCGCTGGATACTGCGGCACTCCGTATCTGTACATATGCCCCTTATGTGCTGGTAAGCATATTTGCCGGGGCTCTTTCCGATAAGTTCGATAAGAAAAAGACGATGCTGGTGTGCGACTTTCTGGCTGCCGTCAGTACTGTTATGGTGTTCGTTTTATATAAAACGGATATGCTGTGCGTATGGCATCTATATCTTATCAATGTCATATCAGGTTTGATGAACACCTTTCAGCAGCCTTCTTCGGAGGTGGCCTTTACGCTGATAACCCCCAAGGACTGTTATCAGAAGACTGGTGTTCTCCAGGCATTATCCAGATCCCTCATTACCATAGGACATCCTATAATCGCCGCAGCGGTCTACGGTCTTGCCGGACTTGATGCTGCGATAGCCATAGATATGGTTACGTTCCTTGTGGCATTTATGTCCCTGGCACTTCTTATAAAGCTTCCCAAGGTGCCCTCGAAGAGTACGGAAGGAAAAGGTACGTTGCGCCTGGCAAGGGAAGGTCTTGGCTATCTTAAGAGCAAACCCATGATCTTATACGTGATCCTTTTTATGGCTGGAGTTAATCTTATATCTTCAGCCTTTGAGGCTACGCTGCCGGGATATATAAAGCCTAATCCTTTAGGCGGAAACTATGTGCTCGGGATCGTAAGTTCCTGCTCCGGTATTGCCATGGTCCTGGGAAGCCTGTTATTTACCAGGATGCCCAAGCCAAAGGACAGGGTGCGTGTGATCTATCTGTCCATGCTGTTTTCCCTGGGAACGGAGAACTTTATACTGGCTTTTTCAAGAAGCCCTGTCCTTTGGTGCATAGGTCAGATACTTGGATGGATATTTGTTCCGGTCATGAGCGCGAACCAGAATGTGATCATGAGAAACGAGATCCCCGTGGAACTACAGGGAAGGGTATATGCGTGCAGAAATACACTGCAGTTCTTTACTATACCTATCGGACTGTTCCTGGGAGGTTTTCTTGTGGACCGTGTCTGTGAGCCATACATGAAGAACAGCGGATATGCTCTGTCTTTCTTTTTCGGCGAGGGGAAAGGTTCAGGAGCTGCCATGGTGCTGTTTATACTGGGTGTTGCCGGAACCGTTATGTGCCTTGTTTTCGGAAGAAAACTCAGAAAGTACAGTTATAGAGACTGAAACCTGCGTGATGCCGGAAGATAACAGATACCGCCTGACCTTAAAGGGTCGGGCGGTACTTTCGTTATGGTATAATTTTAGTGTTGGCAGGAAAGAGGGATCGTAAATGGAAAAGGTATTTGAATCTGAAAGGATAATATTTATAAGGCCGGAGATGGATCTGATACCGGACTATCTTGAGATGGTCAATGATATCGAGAATGTGGCAAAGTACATAGGTGACAGACGTGAGCCTTATACCGAACAGGAAGAGATAGACTACATTAAGGATAAGATCGATAATGATGCCATGATGTACTCCATGATCGAAAAGGATACAGGGAGGTTTATCGGTAATACATCGTTCTTTGATATCAAGGGTGATCAGGCCGAATGGGGCATAGTGATCACAGCCGCTATGCAGAACAAAGGTAATGGCAAAGAGGCACTTAAAAGGATGATGGAATACGGATTCTGTGAAGGCGGATTTCAAAAGATAGTCCTTGGCGTATATGCCGATAACACCCGAGCTGTTCATGTTTACGAGAAATGCGGATTTAAGGTCTACGACAGAAATGATGTGGATGTATTCATGGAGCTCGATAGAAGTGACTGGAA
>CACXGG010000034.1 GCA_902767145.1 Oscillospiraceae bacterium
CCAGATACCGAACTCTATGATCACATAGAGCACATAGATCTTCAGGAGCTCCAGAGGGTCCTTGACGAACTCCCAGATAAATCCCTTTATAGCCGTGGCCTTTCCGTTGGCTGTATAGAAGGATGCATAGAGCACGAATACAAATATTGGCACCATAAGGTTTCCGATGGAGAAGATATTCTTCAGATCCTTCTTCCTGTCAGATGTCCTCATATCCTTTGTAAAAAGCCTCTGGAATGCGATAGGAAGAAGTCCTATGGTAGCCCAGGGAGAATAGGGGAACATTAAAGCACCCAGTGTTCCTATGGACCTGTTGTTTTTCGCGCCGATAACAAGAAGGGTCACGATCCATCCCGGTATACACTGGTTAAATACGTTCATGGTCTGATAGAAGTTGCCATGGATATAGAGCTCATAGTTCCAGCCTTCCCAGGTGGAGCCTGTGTCGGTGATCATCTGGATGGCGGAAGGGATGATATCAAATCCTCCGAATATGAACAGGAAGATGATGGCTGAAAGAGATGCCTTTTCCTTCATCATGTTCATTCCCAGCACGGTGATGAGAAGTCCGATGGCGCCCCACACGCAGAGGGCTGCCCTGGCCACCACCAGGCTTCCGGCTATCTTTCCCACCAGGGCGGGAACGAGCCAGAAGGTGAAATAATATGCAAAGGCAACTGTCTCCCCGTTAAGGGCGGCCCTTACCACGGGATTTGACTGGGCGGAAAGGTCATAGAAGACGGGCCAGTCATAGTTATAAAGATCGTTCATGGTGGCAGCCCTGGAAGTATGGTCCGCCGTGACCCAGGTGAAATCGCCTATGCCGGCAAAGAAAGACCAGATCAGGACAAAGACCGCCGCAAAGATGATGTGGCCTATGGTGAGATCTGCTCCGTCCTTAAGCACCTTATTTCCCTTAGGGTCTTTATCGCAGTCCCTGGCAGCCAGGATAAAGGCGGCCAAAAGCGCTGCGGAGAACAAAAGTCCCCAACCGATCTTAAGGAAAGCCAGGAAGAAGATGATCATGGGAAGGCCCAGATATCCCAGAGCCAGGATAAAAAATGTCCTGTAGGAAATATGGATCTTTTTCTTTTCCGTTCTGCCCATAGCTTATCTCCTTGCAAGATACTTAAAGAATGCCGAGTCCTCATAATCATAGACATAGAACTGTTCGTCTATGGTCTGTACATATGAGGCCGTCTTTATATCACCGAATGAACCGATATCGTCATTTGCCCTGGGGGTTCCATCAAAGGTGGATACCACGATGAGAAGATACATCTGGAAGGCCACTGCCATCATTGTAAGGAGCATAAGGAACGCTCCCACGGTCTTAAGGGAACTCTTAAGGTCTCCCCCGCTCTTTTCGTTCTTCTTTTCGTTCATTACACGGGCGATAGTGGATGCCAGGAGCACCGTGAGCACAAAGAACTCAGGCATGGAGCCCCTCATGGTAAAGTCGTTCTGACCCGAGATCTTATAAATGGGCATGACTGCCAGGGCGATGACCACCACCCAAAACAGGCCGTTTTTCCTGTTATCCTTAAAGACCAGGATAAACGCAGGAAGCACCTCGATAACAAATGTCATGACAAAGGCTATGAGGAACTTTAAGGGATCGCCGTAAAAGCTCCAGGTAAATCCCGACACGGAGGTGGCATTACTGTTGGAAAGATATAAGGGAACGAATAAGAGCACAAAGACAGCAGGTGCCGCGATATTCGTGAAGGAACAGATATTGAGTACTTTCTTCTTTGTCTCCTTTGCACTGAATTCCTTTTTGAAGAGGAGATAGACCGCGATGGGAAGAAGCCCTATGGTAGCCCAGGGGGAGTAAGGGAACATCAGCGCACCGGTAAGTCCCAGGGACCTGTTGTTTCTGGCCATCATAAGAAGGATCACTATGAGCCAGCAGGGGATGCACTGGTTAAATACGTTTATCAGGTTGTTGGCATTACTTATGTAGACGATATGTTCCGTCCAGCCCTCAAGCCACATCCAGCTCTCAGGACCTTTGGCCTGGAAATAGAGATATGGTATGAAATCAAAACCCGAGAAGAAGAGGAAGGAAAAGATGACTGCATAAGACTGCCTCTTTATGACCATGGCCATGCCCGTAAGGATCATGATGATGCCCAGGACAGACCATATGTAAAGAAGGATATTTGCAAATGTGAAACCCAGTACCTTGCCTGCAGCGGCAGGGATCATCCAGAAGGACAGATAATACGAAAAGAACACCGGGGTATCCGGGAGCATGTTGTTGACTTCGGGGACAGACTGCTTTGAAAGGTCGTAGATCACAGGCCATCTGTACTCGATAAGGTCATTAAGGATAGCCTTTCTGAAGGCGTGGTCCGTGGTACCCCAGACAAACTCTCCTATGTTGGAAAAGTAAGCGATAGCAAGTGAAAATATGACCACTGCGATAAGAAAGACCGGAGAGAACTTAAAGGCGGTATCTGAAGATAATGCCTTCCCTTCAGGATCCTTAAGAAAGTCCCTGACAGAAAAGAATACGGCTGCACCAAGAATGAGCACCGCGGGGACGGCGATGAGAGCTCTTATCCATCCAAGGATAAAGATCATCACAGGGATCATGAGATAACATAATGCCGCAACATAAAATGCGGAATAAGATACCGCTATCCCTTTTTCCTTTTTTGTCGTAAGTGTGGAAACTTCTTTCATCTTCCCTCCGCTCCTCAAATTATTTTATATTAATACCTTTCGGTTTGACAATCCGTAACGGCCAAAAATATAATTAGCCATGATGGAAAACGGTAAGGCGAATACTCTTTCAAAAGTGAAGCTCATAATATCCGCGGCTCTTGTCCTCACATATATCGCGGTGCTTTATCTCGCCCTAAATCCGGACGTCACCAACGAATACCGCGCATACTACATAGATGAGATCTCAAAAAGATGGCCGGGCCAGAGCGGCTACGACTGCGTGATCGGAGAGCCCATCGTCTTTAACGAGGACAGCGGGGATCTTAAAAAGATCGACAGGGGCAGGAGCGATGCCACGGAAGAGGGCGTCTTTATCGAGCCTGACCTCACCGTTATATATCTGGACTCGGTCCCTGAGGGGGATTATGTCGTAACCCTCACATTCGGTCCCTCGGATATAGATGATATGATAGATATCTCCGTTACAGGCTGCAGCTTTTCAGAGCAGTTCGTTCCGGATCATCAGTCTGACAATATAGTTCAGATACCCATCTCCCTTCACAGGGATGAAGGATCTGAAGATAATCTCGTGACCATCAGGATAACATCGGGATACCACGAGGATATCCTTCTTAAGGAGGTGGTCCTGGATGAAGCCTGAGTCCCTTAAGAAGACTGCCCCTGATAATAAGACCATCATGCTCCTGGTGGCAGGAGCTTTCCTGATCTCGCGAATAGTCCTGATCCTCATAAACGGATATTTCAACGGGGAGATCTCCCTGGAGACTTTCCTTCGGGACCAGAACAGGTTCGATGCCACCTGGTATCTTTTCACCATGCAGGAAGGTTATCTTCCCTCCCCCTTCGGACATGATACCGGGGATGCGGCCAACTGGGCCTTCTTCCCGCTCATGCCCCTGGTATGCAGGTTCCTTCATAAGATAACGGGGCTTGAATATATCCTTTTCGTGCCGGTATTTAACTCCCTGCTGTTCCTTATCTCACAGTTCGTCATCTTCAAGTACATGATGAAGACGAGGAACGATCTTTACACTGCAGTGGCGGTGCTCCTGTTCTTTAATTTCGGACCTTATACCTTCTATTTTTCCTCCATGTATACGGAGTCCATGTTCATCCTTTTCGTGTCCCTTTTCCTGTGGTTCATGGAAGAGAAGAGATACCTTCTTATGGGCATATGCGGACTTCTTGCAAGTGCCACGAGAAATATCGGAATATTTCTTGTCTTTGCACCCTTTGTCATGACCATCGAGGAGTATCTCAAAAAGGATGGAAAAAAGTCTTTTGCGGACTATATAAGACACCTGTTCTCCGACGCCGATCTTGTGCTGGGAACATGCCTCGTTCCCGCGGGACTCTTCTCCTATATCTTCTATCTCTACCGCCTCACGGGAGACGGCCTTGCCTTCCTTCATATCCAGAGGGCATGGAACGAGACTGACGACTACAGTTTCATAAGAGAATTCCTGGGTTCCTTCGGAGCCATCTATGATGCCAGGTTCTACTTCGCAGCCTGGACCATCCTGGGCATGCTGGCACTGATCCATCTCGCCTGCAAAAAGAGATACAGCGAACTTGTCCTCTGCTTTATCTTCATGGCCATACCCCTGTCCGTGAGGATGATCTCCATCCCCAGATATCTCATAGGAAGCCTTATCCCCGTCCTCGCCTGGGCGGGCATGATAAAGGGCCTTAAGTTCAAGGCCCTCCGTATACCTGTCATCATCGCCATCCTGGTGCTGTCATACCTGACCTACAAGGCCTGGTATCTCGCCATGGATATAGTCACCTGATCAGGGCTTTATCTTCTGGTAGTAAAAACAGGCCAGCTGTGTCCTGTCACGGAGATCCAGCTTTGACAGGACAGAGCTCATCATATTTCTGACAGTTCCCTCACCCAGGAACATCTTATCCGCGATCTCCTTGTTAGAGAGTCCGTCTGCCACCAGCTCGATGAGCTCCTTTTCCTTCTCGGTGATGCCGAACTCCTCATAGTCGAATCTCTCCGTCCTGTTCATAAGGTCCGGGAGCTTTTCAACTATCTTTCCTCCGAAGACTATCTGGCCTCCCGCCACAGCTCTTACACTGGAGGGAAGAGTTGCGCATTCCTGCTTCAGGATATAACCCGAGGCACCTATGCCCAGTGCCCTGTTTATATATTCATCGTCGAGGAAGGTGGTGAGAAATAAGATCTTTATATCCTTGTTTTCCTTGAGGATCATCTCCGCCGCATCGATGCCGTTGAGATCATCCATCCTTATGTCCATGACCACCACGTCGGGCTTTTCGGAAAGGGCCGTCTTAACAGCCTCTTTTCCCCCTGATGCCACCAGGCATTCCTCCATATCATCCTCGGCTTCCAGGATAACCTTCAGCGCTCCTGATACCAGGGGATCGTCATCGACTATGAGAACTCTCATCTTTTCTCCTCCTTAGGTATGGTAACGAGGACTGTAAAGCCGTCCGCGTTACTCGTTACATTTGCCCTTCCTCCCAGGGACTGTGCCCTGGATCCTATGTTCTTTATACCGATGCCCTCATCTCCGGATGAGACATCAGAAGTATCGTATTCTTTTTCTTCATTCTTACCGTTATCGAAGACCTTTATCCTCCAGAAGGTAACGTTCTCCACCACCTCGATAAGGACCTTATCGCCCTTTGAGTACTTGGAGATATTCGTCACCGCCTCCTTTATGATACCCAGGATAACGTTCTTTGTCTTGTTGTCCGCAGGGGAATCGATGGATGTCCGGACCTCCACCTCGAACTTTTCCTTGAGGGGCCTGGCGATATCATTTATGCCGATGGAAAGATCGATGGAATCGTCATGGAGCTCGTGGACGCTCTTTCTTATACCCGTCATGGCCAGATCCAGAGTTTTAGCAACGGAATCCAGCTGCTCCCCCACCTTTTCGTCCTTATTGATTATCTTTATGGCCTGGAGCTGCACGATGACCCTGGTGATCATATGTCCGGTGTTGTCGTGGATCTCCCGGGCTATCCTGTTTCTCTCCTTGAGGGTGGCAGTGTAGATCTCATTATCGGCATTCTTCATGATCTCCTCCCCCAGCCTTCTGGCGTTAAGGGATTCGAGTCTCGCATCATCATATTTTTGTCTTATCTTCTCCTCCGTCATATAGTCGCGTACACTTTTGACGGCCAGATATAGTGCCACCAGGGAAAAGAAGATGATAAGAAGTGTCATATACATTTCAGCTGCCTTCATCACACCACAGAGGACAAGCGATACCGCCAGTACTCCCCTGATGATATAGGACGCAGGGGAAGGGATCTTCCTGTCACAGGAACCCAGGGCATATACAGCCGGGGGGATGAGGATGAAAGCCTCCTGGATATATAACGTTGCCGGGATCAGAGCAGCAGCTATGATCATGGCGGCATATTCCTCTTTCCGGAGTTCTGTGAAGAAAAGGATTATGAGGGATGAGAGTACAAATACCACATCCGCCCCTCCGATACTGCCCATGGAATCCATGAGCATCAGAAGGACGGTGCCGGTAATTATTATCGCTTTATCCGCAAGTCTCCAACTCATAATGACATTATATCATCCTGCTGACCTGCCTATCCTTGAACTTTTCACGAAAGCGCCTGCGGTGGCAAATGCAATGGCAAATACTGCCTGGATGCCTATGCACATGAGGAACTTCTCAAGATCAAAATCCACACCTGAATATGATGTGTTTATCATGTTGTTTGCAAGGACAGACCAGTACATAGGCAGGAACTTGGCTACCTTGAGAACGTTCTCTCCCAGGAACTCCTGCGCAACAAAAACTCCGCAAAGGAAGCTCATCCCCAGGCTGACGATATTTGTTACCATGGTCAGGGTATTGGGAGCAATGGGCAATGATGTGATAAGGGATGCCATTGCACAGCTGAACAACATGGTGACAAAGAGGTTAAGTGCCACAGCCCACCAGTATTCACTCATCAAGGGGCCGCCTGATCCCAGGACCAGATTTATGATCATAAAGACTGCCCAGATCACAACTCCGCAGGTGATTAGTCCCAGTGTATTGACAAGGCTTATCTTTTTCTTTCCCACCGGGGATGTATCGATCCTGTTGTTGATCTTCTCGTCACTGTTGACAATGACAGTATGTCCAACTCCCAGGCAAAGGAATCCGAAGATGAGGTAACAGAAGAACTGATCTGTGTAGAAGAGGGTAAAATCTGAAGTCCTGACTTCCTTTTCCTCCACGACCTCCTGGATGGATGTTTCCCTGGACATGAGTTCCACTGCTTTTTCTGAAGCTTCCTCAACTTCATATCCCATGGCCTCGTAGGATCTCTCGGCAGTCATAAAGCTGTTTATCTGCTCTTCCACGAAGTAGGTGGAGGATCCGGAGGAAAGGGACGTAAGATATTCGATCTCTCCCTCGCCTTCACCGAAGCCCTCAGGAATTGTCATGTGGTAGTCGGAAAGACAGAAGAAGACTATGTCCCTGATGGAACTGTCAGACTTGTCCTTCATATCCGTCACCTCGTTGCCTTTTGAGAGGTATTCGATGAGGCCTCTTGATACCGGAGAGTCGTCATTATCCACATAGCTGATCTTTGAAACGACATTTACTGTCGTATCACCAACGGAGCCTGATGATGATACGAAGATAAGGGAAACTATCATCACTGCCATGATGACTGCATATATGATGATACCCGTCTTGTTGTTCCTGAGTATCCTGAAAAAATTCTTATAGAGATGCATATTTCTCCCTCCTTAATACGAAGACACCGATGGCGATGAAGATCAATGTTGTTACCAGTATCTTGGCTATATCCATGTAAAAGCCTGTATAGTCGCCGCAGATAGCAAGCTTATAGAAGGCCATGTTCATGACGGTTGCCGGATTGATATCGTTGATGAAAGGCGCATACTTTTCGAATACTCCGGGAAGCTGCTGGATCATCTCTCCTGAAAGGAATACCGATATCATCACGACTGATGTGGTCTTGTTTCCTCTGTTGTCCGTGGAGCCCTTAAAGATGGTTCCGCATATAACTCCGAACCCCAGGGAGAAGAGTATGCTCGATGCTACGAAAAGAAGGAGCTTCGGTATACTGTTCCCCAGGGAGATATCCATTACATATCTCATGAACAGCAGCTGGATCAGCACTATGACAAAGGATATGGAGAACTTTGAAAGGAATGAACTGATGATCATCCGGCTCTTTTTTGCAGAAGATACTGAAAGCCTCATGGCATCCGCTGATACATCGGCACAGAGTTCACTGACTATGGCAACTCCGCTCATGGAATTGAAGAATATACCCATGACAAGTGTGCTGTAGAAAAACCAGGAATAAGGGTCAGGATCTTCAGAAAAGGCACTCTGCGCAGGCTTTGTATAAGATACCTCCTCCAGGGTATTATCCAGGACTGCCTGTGCGGAACCGGGATCCTTCTCATAAGCTTCCATGATAAGATCGTAGTTCCTCATATAGGAGTCGCATACTGCCTTTGCCATATATGCCGATGTCGCGCTGTGTCCCGGAGCAAGAAAGACCTTTATATCGTCCGCCTTCACTTCAAAGAGGATCTCATATTCACCATCCTCCAGGGACTTTTTTGCCGGCTCGACGGAGGCGGCATAGTCAAGGTCAAAATAGTAGTTATCCCCGTTCTCGTCGGACATCTCATCCATGAGCGACTGGAAGTTATATACGAATACTCCGGTGTCCTCCGTGACCACGCAGGTCTTCATGGGGTCGATATGGTTCTCTATATCATAGATATTGCCAAAGGCGATATGCATAAATGTCATCAGGGCCAGCGGGAAGATCATCGACCAGAAGACAAACTGCTTTTCGCGAAGTCTCTTTTTGAGAAAATACTTAAACATGATGTCCTCCTTACTCGTCCCTCAGGTTCTTGCCGGTAAGCTCCAGGAATACGTCATTTAAGGTGGGCTGCTCGGAGAAGATCTTCTTCATCTTGTAGCCTCTATCCTGAAGGATATTGATGATATCGATAACGTTGTGCTTGCCGGATCCTGCCTCTACCTTGAGAAGGTCCTTTTCGTACTCCACGTTATAGATATTTTTCATCTCTCTTATGTATGTGATGGTATCCTCATCCACACCCGCTGCCTCGATGGTGATGATCTCACTCTTCTTGATCATGTTCTTGAGCTCATCGATGGTGCCTTCTGCGATCTTGTGGCCCTTATCCAGGACTACTACGTAATCACAGATCTGCTCCACCTCTTCCATATAGTGGGATGTGTATACGATGGTGGCGCCGCTGTTTCTCAGTTCCACGATACCTTCCAGGATCTTGTTGCGGCTCTGGGGGTCTACTGCCACCGTGGGCTCGTCGAAGAAGATGAGCTTGGGCTTGTGGGCGATACCGCAGGCGATGTTCAGCCTTCTCTTAAGTCCTCCGGAGAGCTTCTTCGGCTTAAACTTTGCGAAGTCGCCGATGGATACGAAGTCAATGGCTTCCTTTACATATTCCTTTCTCTTTGCGGGATCCTTGATGTAAAGACCGCAGAAGAAATCGATATTTTCGTAGACTGTAAGGGAGTCATAGAGAGCCAGGTCCTGGGGTACGATACCGATATCCTTCTTGATGTCATAGGACTTGGGAGTCATATCCTTACCGAAGATGGTGATGCTTCCCTTGTCATATTCAAGAAGTGACAGGATGCAGTTGATGGCGGTGGTCTTTCCGGAGCCGTTGGGTCCCAGAAGTCCGTAGATCTCCCCCTGCTTTACCTTGAGGTCCAGATGGTCAAGTGCGATAAGTTCCTTATATCTCTTAACAAGTCCTTCTACTTTGATAACATCACTCATAACGATGCCTCCTTTTCTCTTATGACATCATTATCCCCGAAAAGAGCCTCTGTTATAAGTGAGTCCCGTCACCAAAACGACATGACATTTGTCACAACAGAACTTGAAAGCCTACTAAATCAGTAGTATTATAGGTATATTACTCAAGATAAGGGGAATCAGCATGAAGATCTCTACAAAAGGAAGATATGCACTTCGTATGCTCATAGATCTGGCCACTCATCCCTCGGACGAGTTCGTGGCATTAAAGGCCATCGCGGAAAGACAGGAGATATCCAAGAAGTATCTTGAGCAGATCGTACCCATCCTTAACAGGACCGATCTTCTCATCACCAACAGGGGCTTCCAGGGCGGCTACAAGCTTGGAAGGCCTGCAGACAAGATCTCCGTAGGTGAGATCCTCCGCCTCACAGAAGGCGATCTGGCACCCGTTGCCTGCCTCTCAGGAGGAACGGTAAACTGTGACAGAAGTATCGACTGCCCCACCCTTCCTGTATGGCAGGGACTTGATAAGGTCATCAACGAATACCTGGACGGCATCACCCTTCAGGACATCATCGACCAGGCTCCCGACCCTTCCAACGACTACGTTATCTGATGACAAAACAGAACCGTCCCCATTTGTCACATCATCTGCTCTTACCACTTTTCCTCCTTCCACACATTTTCCGCATTTTTTGAACATTTTTGCGGAAGATCGTGTGAAAACACACATTCTTCCTCAAAAAATCTATTTTTATAAGGTAATTGTGTGGAAACAAAACAAACAACAAAAGAGAGCTGCCGGATGGCAGCTCTCTTTTTTATTTAGTTATTCTTTTCTTACTCTGTGAAGAGCTGAGTGGAAAGATATCTGTCTCCTGTGTCGGGAAGGAGTGCTACGATCTTCTTACCCTTGTTCTCAGGTCTCTTGGCAAGCTCTGTTGCAGCCCATACTGCAGCACCTGCAGATATACCAACGAGAAGGCCTTCTTTTCTTGCGATCTCTCTTCCGATCTCGAATGCATCATCATTCTCAACAGTGATGATCTCATCGTAGATCTCTGTGTTGAGCGTATCAGGTACAAATCCTGCACCGATCCCCTGGATCTTATGAGCTCCTGCTGTTCCCTTTGAAAGAACAGGAGATCCTGCAGGCTCAACAGCAACTACCTTGACGTCTGCCTTCTTGCTCTTAAGGAATTCACCTACACCGGAAAGTGTACCGCCGGTACCAACACCTGCTACGAAGAAATCCACATCACCATTGAGGTCCTCCCAGATCTCAGGGCCTGTTGTTGCCTTATGGATAGCCGGATTGGCAGGGTTGACGAACTGACCGGGGATAAAGCTTCCCTCGATCTGCTGATGAAGCTCCTCAGCCTTGGCGATAGCACCCTTCATGCCCTTTGCACCTTCTGTAAGTTCGATCTTTGCACCATATGCCTTAAGAAGGTTTCTTCTCTCAACGCTCATGGTCTCAGGCATAGTAAGGATGATGTCGTATCCTCTTGCAGCAGCAACAGCTGCAAGACCGATACCCGTATTACCACTGGTGGGCTCGATGATGGTCGCACCGGGCTTAAGAAGGCCCTTAGCCTCAGCATCGTCGATCATTGCCTTGGCGATCCTGTCCTTTACACTTCCTGCGGGATTAAAATACTCGACCTTCGCATAGATCTCAGCTTCAAGGTTATTATTCTTGATATAGTTTGACAGTCTGAGAAGCGGTGTGTTTCCGATCATGTCGGTTACCTTGTTATAAAGTGCCATAGTTA
>CACXGG010000035.1 GCA_902767145.1 Oscillospiraceae bacterium
TCCCCTGATGATGTGGTAACGTACACCGGGGAGATCCTTAACACGTCCACCTCTGATAAGAACAACAGAGTGCTCCTGCAGATTGTGGCCGATTCCGGGGATATAAGCTGTTACCTCATATCCATTTGTAAGACGTACACGGGCAACTTTACGAAGAGCTGAGTTAGGCTTCTTAGGTGTAGTTGTCTTAACAACTGTGCAAACGCCACGCTTCTGGGGAGAGAATACATCTGTCTCCTTCTTGTGGATCGTGTTGAGACCAAACTGCAGCGCAGGGGAGTTGGACTTCCATGTCTTGTCATGTCTTCCGGACTTGACTAACTGATTGAACGTCGGCATCAATACATCTCCTTTCATAAGTATTTCACGGTTAAAAGGCGCACGAAAAAAGGGCGCAGTTCTCCCGCGAGCAATTAAGTATAGCACCTGACCTTTGCGTTGTAAAGCCTGATATATATGATAAAATCAAGATAAATACAGCATTTGCGGAGGCTTTTCCATGGCACAGACATTCCCCACCATCGATTACGAAGACATGATCTCTGATCTTACCGACGATATAGAGTCCGGTTATATCACCCCCGAAAGCACCCTTTTCGTTATAAGACAGGCTACTTCAGTTAACTGTGAAGCCTGCGGAAAAGAAGTATTTCCGGTGCTGGACTACTTTTATGAGACCCCTGAGCTCTTCGAAGACCTCAAGGAGATGACCGTGGAGGAAGCCAAGAAGGTCTGCTTCGCCGCTCTGGAGACCCTGGAGGACAAGAACCCCTCCCTCAAGACAGCAGTAGCCGTTCTGGCAGAGGACCTGAAGGACTATACCGCAGGCAACGGAAAGAGGAACTCCAGGCTCTGCCGCGTAGTCTTCGAAAAGGCATTCCTGGCACCTATAATGATCTATTTTGACGACAACGACGCCGGAGATCGTATCGAAAAGGTCTCCGCCGGAGAACTTATCGATGAGCTTAAGTCCTGTATGTAAAAAAACAACAATAATCCAACAAATATCGATAAATTTTCTATTCACTTTGACAAACAAAAATCGTATACTTACAATGAATTTATTTGTGCGTAAATAAATATATATTGTAAGGAGCGTGACTTTTATGAAAGTTAAATTCACCGAGACGGCGATCCGTGACGCCCAGCAGTCGCTGATCGCTACACGTATGCCGTTCTCAGATTTCGAAAGCATCCTCGAGACGATGGATAACGCAGGTTACCACTCTATCGAATGCTGGGGAGGCGCTACATTTGATTCCTGCCTCCGTTTCCTGGACGAAGATCCCTGGGAGAGACTCAGAAAGATCAAGGCGATCTGCAAGAAGACTCCTCTCCAGATGCTCTTAAGAGGACAGAACATCCTGGGATATAAGCATTATCCTGATGACGTAGTAAGGCTCTTCGTCAGAAAGTCCGCAGAAAACGGAATGGATATCTTCAGGATATTCGACGCACTTAACGATTTCAGAAATATCGAAGTGGCAGTAGACGAGACGATCAAGAGCGGAAAGCACGCTCAGGGTTGTATCTGCTACACCACAAGCCCCGTACATACAGTCGAGAAATACGTGGAGATGGGTAAGGAACTCGAGTCTATGGGAGTCCACTCCATCTGCATCAAAGATATGGCAGGTATCTGCGGACCTCAGGAAGCTTATGACCTTATAAAGGCCCTGAAGGAATCCGTAAAGGTACCCGTATTCATCCACACACACCATACAACAGGTCTCGGCCCCATTACATACGTAAAGGCAGTCGAGGCAGGAGTAGACGGTATCGATACCGCTATCTCCCCCATGTCCGGCGGTACATCCCAGCCCTGCACTGAGTCCATGAAGTATGCTCTGGAGCAGCTTGGATATGAGACAGGTCTTGATTCCGCCGCACTTAAGAAGATCTCCGAGCATTTCGCTCCCATCAAGGATAGGTTCATAAGCGAAGGTATCCTTAATCCCAAGTCCATGGGTATCCGTGCCGACATCCTCAAGTATCAGCTTCCCGGTGGTATGTTCTCCAACATGCTGAAGCAGATGACTGATATGCAGGCTGCTGATAAGTTTGAAGAGGCTCTTGCAGAGATCCCCAACGTCCGTAAGGATCTGGGTTATCCGCCCCTTGTAACTCCCATGTCCCAGCTCGTCGGAACACAGGCAGTCAACAATATCCTTTTCGGCAAGTACGAGAGGATCACAAAGGATACCAAGGCATACCTCCGCGGTGAGTACGGCCGTGCTCCCGGTGAAGTAAGCCAGGAACTCATCGACAAGTGCTGGAAGCCCGAAGAGATCATCAAGTGCAGATTTGCCGATACTCTCGAGCCCGCTTTTGAGAAGACAAAAGCAGAGCTTGGCGACAAGGCAAGATCCGATGAGGATGTCCTCTCCTACATCTCATTCCCTCAGGTAGCCGAGAAGTTCTTCGAGGCACGTGAAGAGAAGGAATCCAACACCGTTAACTACACGATCGAAAAGAAGGAGGATTGATCTTTATGAATCCTTACATCGTGATGCTTAAGGAAGGCGTACTCCCCATGAGCGAAGCGTTCATGGATGCAGGCATCGTAATACTGGTAGTATTCGCTGTCCTTGTCATAATGTGTCTTCTCATCTCGCTTTCGGGAAAGATCCTTCAGAATGTTGGTAAGGAAACGAGCGCTCCTGCCGCAAGCCAGGCAGCTTCCACACCCGCCCCTGCAGAAGAGGACCCCGGAGAGGAATTCTCTTCAGGTACACTGAAGCTCAAGGGCTGTGACGAAAAGACGGCCGCCATGATCATGGCCATCGTCAGTGACAATACGGGTATCCCGTTGTCCGAACTCGTTTTCAAGTCCATCACACTGGTTGAAGAGAAATAAAGGAGAGTATACATATGATCTATAACGTTACAATCAACGATAAAGTTTATGAAGTAGAAGTTGAGAAGGGAAAGGCTAACCTTATAAAGACAACAGCTGTTGCCGCAGCTCCGGCACCTGCCGCTCCTGCTGCTCCCGCTGCCGCTGCCGCCGCTGCTCCTGCACCTGCTGCAGCTCCTGCAGTTGCTGTCGCAGCCGGAACTACTCCCGTCAACTCACCTATGCCCGGTACGATCCTTGATATCAAGGTCGCTGCAGGCGCATCAGTCAAGGAGGGCGAGCTTGTTGCTATCCTTGAGGCAATGAAGATGGAAAATGAGATCTTCGCTCCCTGCTCCGGTAAAGTTGCACAGATAATCGCCGCTAAGGGCTCCACAGTCAACACAGGCGATCCTATCCTCACCATCGGTTAAGGAGGATATGACAGATGCTTGAAGTATTAATAGACCTCTGGAAAGGATCGGGCTTTGCCGGAATGGACTGGAGACAGGGTGCGATGATAATCGTAGCCTTTGTCCTCATGTTCCTGGCTATCAAGAAGCAGTTTGAGCCCCTCCTTCTCCTTCCCATAGCATTCGGAATGCTCCTTACCAACCTTCCCTGGCCCGGCGGCGGAATATTCCATCCCGACTGGTTCACCGAAGGCATCAACTGGGCTGCCGTAGGCGGCGGATTTATCGATGAAGCCGGAAACCATATAGAACCCGGTCTCTTCGATTTCCTGTATCTCGGCGTTAAGCTGGATATCTTCCCCTGCCTGATCTTCATGGCCGTCGGTGCCATGACCGACTTCGGTCCCCTAATCTCCAGGCCCTCCAGTTTCCTTATGGGCGCCGGCGCA
>CACXGG010000036.1 GCA_902767145.1 Oscillospiraceae bacterium
AACCTCTCTCAGGTGAGGTCTGCGGTGTACGTACACCCATGTGAGCAGATACACACGGGGACGGTAGCCTTAGGCTGCTACGAGCTCTGTGTTGTCTGCAATTACTTGCAATTTCCCGTTTTTTTAGGAGGCCAACGAGAATCCTCCACCCGCTTTCCAAAGGAGCGCGACCCCGTCGAAACCGGTACACCCCCTTATGGAAGGCTAATGATAACACCAAAATCAGACTTCGTCAAAGTTGAGGTCTTTTGTTACGTCGTAAGGTGTGAAAGGATCATCAACGGGAGCATCAGGAGCAGCCTGTGCTGCCTGTGCCTCTTCTTCCTCGAACATTGTATATATCTCGTAGGGATTGATGGCAACTTCGTTACCACAGTAGATACACTTGATCTTAAAGTAGCCGGAGAGCTGGGCATTCATGCCGCACTGAGGGCATACGATCTTGGGGATCTTGTAGTTTCTGTGCTTGCTGAGGCCAACAGCTTCTGCGATACTTGCGTCGAACTCTTCAGAAGTAAATCCTCTTCCCTTGAGCATGAGCCAGTAAGCATGGCATGTGATCTCGAGTTTCTCGATCCTCTTGAGGAGCTCTTCCTTGTCCTCTTCCTCGCGGAACTCGCCTTTGATGTTGAGCTTTTCCTTAGCTTCCTTCATCAGTTCTTCGTCGTTCATGTCGCATTCCTCCTTATGCTATAAAATCTGTGCAGAATACGGAGATAGCTTCCGCAACCGCTACAGTATTTTCCTCATCCGTAAGCACAGCTTCGTCGTCGCTGTTAGATAAGAATCCGAGACATATCTGGAAGGACGGGACAGTATTGGCATAGTTAAGTCCCGTATAGAGATATGTGCTCCTTGTATCCTCGTATCCGAATCCCTCCGCATCAGCTACGAGACCTGCAAGTTCGTCTCCCCAGACAGTGCTCTGGGATGTGTAGCTTCCGCTGTCAGGTACATAGACCCGGACACCCGACGTGAGAGAATCGTTGGCTGCATCCGCATGGATCCTCAGGAAAAGATCCGCCTCGTTCTCTCTTGCGATAGCCGCTCTCTCCTGGTTGGAAAGATCGATATCGCTCGTATCTCTTGTGAGTATGACCTCTGCCCCGCACTGCTCAAGATAGTCCTTTATGACCAGAGCATACTGAAGAGTAAGATCGTACTCGTTGACACCTGTAGTAACGCCTGTTGCACCTGATGTGCATCTGGGCTTCTCGATGGAGAGCCAGTCAGCGCAAAGTTCCGTCTCCTCCGAAGTCTCGGCCTGGTGACCCGGGTCGATGACCACCTTAAGTCCCGTAAGATCCGGGGCATCTTCCGCCAGGGGCACATTCGTGGGTGCCGGGCTGGGCGTAGGAGTCGGAGTATTTGTGGGAGCAAGAGATTCCGTAGGCTGGGTCTGTTCCGTCTGGGAGGCGGTCTCCTCTATGCTGGCTTCCGTTTCGGAAGCTTCAGGGATAAGGCTCATTATCTTATCCTTGTTAAAGAACGCCAGTACTCCCAGGACAGCGATTATGACTATAGCTACGAAAGCCCTGATGGCATTTACAACACCCTTCTTGAGCCTTTTTTTCGTCCTGACGGGACGTCTTTCGGTCACTTCCACGGGTTCCAGCTGAACTCCCCCGGGATGAAGGGCTTCGTATCTGTTCACAAAGGTCTTCATGATCTTCTCCCTTTCCTCGGGAGTGACAGACTTCAGATGCTCGTACAGCTCTTTCTTCCTTGCGGGTGAAAGAGTCTCCAGTACTTCTGCAAATCGCTTTGTAAGATCTTCGTGGTTCTCGGCCATTTTCTGCTCCTGTTTTAGTTCCAAATTTAATTCTACCAAAAAACTTTGATTTAATGTAGAATTTATAAAATATATTTTTGAAAAGAAGGTCAATGATGGCAGATAAGCTTTATATAGTAATGCCTGCATATAACGAAGAGGCAAATATCGGGACAGTCGTAGCCGAGTGGCACGAGGTAGTTGAAAAGTACGGCGAGGACAGCCGTCTGGTAATTGTAAACGACGGCAGCAAGGACAGCACTTATGAAAAGCTCCTGGAACTTAAAGAGAAGTATCCCCTTTTAGATCCGGTAACAAAAGAGAACTCAGGTCACGGCGGCACCGTGCTCTATGCATATAACTATGCTCTCGAAAAGGGAGCCGACTATATCTTCCAGACAGACAGTGACGGCCAGACCCTCCCTTCCGAGTTTGATGCCTTCTGGGCAGACAGGAAGGCCTACGACGCCATTATCGGTCACAGGAACCACAGGCAGGATGGCTTTTCGAGGATCGTGGTAACAAAGACACTCAAGGCAGTCATAAGACTTACCTTCGGTGTGTCCGTTACAGATGCCAATACGCCTTTCAGGCTCATGACTGCCGATGTTCTGAAGAAATACGTACCGAAGATCCCCAAGGACTATTTCCTTTCAAATGTCCTTCTGTCGGTAATGCTTGTAAAGAATAAGGAGAACATAAAGTTCGTTCCCATCACCTTCCGTCCCAGACAGGGAGGCGTAAATTCCATCAACCTTAAGAGGATCTTTAAGATCGGAATTCAGGCATTAAAGGATTTCAGGCAGATAAGAAAGACTATCTGATCACTCCGGAAGGCGCCTTAACGCCCTCATACTGTTAAGGATAGCTATAACCAGGACTCCGACATCACCGAATACAGCAAGCCACATTCCTGCTATTCCCACTGCACCAAGGACCAGGATAAGGGCCTTTACGCCCAGGGCAAAGATTATATTCTCCCAGACGATCCTCATGGTCCTTCTTGCCGTTCTAATAGCAAGGGCGATCTTGGAGGGCTTGTCGTCCATAAGGACAACATCTGCAGACTCTATAGCAGCATCAGATCCCATGGCACCCATGGCGATACCGATATCAGCTCTGGTGAGAACAGGAGCATCGTTTATTCCGTCACCTACAAAGGCAAGGGTACCGGAAGTCTTGAGAAGCTCCTCCACCCTGGATACCTTATCGGCAGGAAGAAGCTCAGAATGGATCTCATCCAGACCCAGGACCTCGCCTACATGATCGGCTACTGCCTTCTTATCACCCGTGAGCATTACCGTCTTCTTGACGCCGATGGCCTTGAGCTTAGCCATGGCATCCTTTGAGTCGCTCTTTATCTCATCGTTGATGACGATATGGCCCATATACTCTGTGCCTTTTGAGATATGGATGATGGTTCCCTGAAGGTGGCATTCGTGCCAGTCTGATCTAATGTCCTCCATGAGCTTTCCGTTACCTACATAGTAGACTTCACCATCCACCTCGGCCTTGATGCCCCGGCCGGCGATCTCTTCTACCTTACCCAGCCTGCTCTTATCGATATGGCCCTTGTGTGCATTGATGATGGACTCGGCAACGGGATGGCTGGAATAGCTCTCAGCAACGCTGGCGATATCCAGGAGAAGGTCAACAGATACCTGTGAGGGATGGATATCGTCGACGATGAACTTTCCCTTTGTGAGTGTTCCTGTCTTGTCGAAAACCACAGTATCTATCTTGGACAGGGACTCCATGTAGTTGGCACCCTTGATGAGGATACCCTCCCTGGAAGCCCCGCCGATACCCCCGAAAAACGAAAGGGGTATGGAGACAACAAGAGCACAGGGACAGGAGACAACAAGGAATACCAATGCTCTTCCAATCCACTTGGACCATTCAGCCCAGGAGGATATGTCTGTAAATACCGGCGGAATAACTGCCAGGAGGACTGCACCTATTACAACGCATGGTGTATACCATCTTGCAAACTTCGTTATGAAATTTTCGACTTTGGCCTTCTTCTCGGAGGAATTCTCCACCAGCTCCAGGATCCTGGAGACAGTACTCTGGGAGAACTCGCTCTCAGTACGGACCTTTATAAGGCCTGTAAGGTTCAGTGTTCCGCTTATTACCCTGTCACCTTCACCGGAATCACAGGGCATGCTCTCACCTGTTAAGGCAGCTGTATTGATGGTGGTGTGGCCTTCGATGATGGTGCCGTCAAGAGGGATCTTCTCACCGGGCCTGATAACTATGATCTCACCCTTTGTAACTTCATCGGGAGATACTTCCAGTTCCTGATCATCTCTTATGACAACAGCATGATCAGGCCTTATATCCATGAGGCTTGCTATGGACTTTCTGGATCTTCCCACAGCTATGCTCTGGAACAGTTCTCCCACCTGGTAAAAGAGCATTACAGCAGTGGCTTCAGGATATTCTCCCGTGGCAAAAGCTCCTATGGTGGCTATAGCCATGAGAAATCTCTCATCAAAGACCTGACCGTGAAGGATATTCTTTCCGGCGGTCCTTAAAACATCATATCCGACTATTATGTAAGGAATGAGGAACAGAATGAGCTTAAG
>CACXGG010000037.1 GCA_902767145.1 Oscillospiraceae bacterium
GCGGAGACGGAGGGATTCGAACCCTCGAGCCCCGGAGGGCTAACGCATTTCGAGTGCGCCTCGTTATGACCACTTCGATACGTCTCCGTAAGCACGCATTATTTTATAGAATATCAAATGAAAATTCAACATTGAACTGATATAATCGAAAGAGTTGGAATAAAGGGAGGTTTATATGTATCTTAACAGGATAAAGATGGGTTCCCTCGGTGTTCTGTACAATGTACTGATGGGTATCGGAGGGGCGCTGGCCATTTTCGCGGTCATTAGTTTTTTAACGGCTTTTGAGCATACAGAGCTGTTCGCGGTGATACTGTTCATGATCGTCGTTCCGAACTTACTGATAGTGGCGGGACTGTTCGGTTTTGCTCTTTTCGGAAAGAAGCGTCTGTACAGGGCGGAGGCCTATAACAGGATCTTCGAGGAGGATCACGACGGCAAGATCCCCTATGAGGTCCTGTCTTCTCTGACGGGCTATTCGCTTCCCAGGGTGAAGAATGACATTGCGGCCATGACCAGGAACGGAACGTTCAGGAATGTTACCTACGGCAGGACCGGTGCGATGATCATAATGAAGGCGGAGACGGCGAATGATTTTATCACCGTTTACTGCCCTACATGTGCAGGTGAAGTAAAGATGAGAGTGGGCGGAGGAGCAAGGTGCTCTTTCTGCGGTACGTATTTCAGATCGGAGGGACAGGATGGATTACATTAATAAGAATACGCTTTTCGTAAAGCTGGGTATCTGGTCTGTCCTGTTCGTCTTTGGATTTACCATGGCTTTCTGCTGCTTCGGCGCTGCTACATCGGGCGGCGGGTTTGCTGTAAGTGCATGGCTCTGCTTCCTGGGATTTTTAAACGTGATGCTGGTGGTCTATTACATTAGAACGCTGATGTTCCTGGGAATGTTTCTCAGGATGAACAACCTACTTGTAAACGATGAGGATGGTCTGGTCCCGGTTAAGGAGATCTGCGACTATCTGCAAATGGACAGGAAGAAGTTTGAGAAGGCGAGGCTCTACGGTATCCGTAAGAAGATCTTCATCAATATGGTCTATGATGATGCCAATGATAGGTTTATCCTGTCCGACAGGTATAAGCCGGGTGAGAAGACTACTGCAAAGCCTTTCATCGGCATGAGCTGCCCCGGCTGTGCTGCAGCTCTGAAGATAAGGTCAGGAGCCACGTGTCAGTGCCCTGTCTGTGGCAGGGAAGTGACAGCTCCTTCCATCATTGTAGAAGAGTAAAAATCATACAATAGGATGATAGAAATCTGCCACAACCGTGGTAAAATATATTTAATCAATCCAAGAGGAGGATTTCCGTTATGAAACCCGAGAATATCGCAGGACTTACTGTAGAGCAGGTCAGACTTATTCCCAAAAAGGGAAAGATACTTATTGCCGAGAAGACAACAGATGAGACGATCCTTAAGGATCTGGCAGCTAACAGAGCTCCCGAGGTTCGTGCCATGGCAGCTTCCAATCCCTGTGTATCAGGTGAGACAGTTGCAGCTCTCGCTTCCGACGCAGCTCCCATCGTAAGAGCAGGTGTTGCCGCTAATGCAAACACAGCTCCCGATGTACTTGCAAAGCTTGCTAAGGATCCCGTACCTGATGTCAGGATCTCTGTTGCAGGAAATCCTTCCACAACTCAGGAAACACTCTTTATGCTCCTTGACGACCGTGAGGTTTCCGTAAGAGAGGCTATCGCTCATAATGCAAATGCAAGTGAGATCATCATCGCTGAGCTTGCAGGAGACGATGTAGACAGCGTCAGAGAAGGTGCTGCTTCCAACCACAACATCAATGTCCTTACTCTTTCCGAGCTAGCTGAGGATGAGAGAATGGGTGTACGTCTCCAGGTAGTCAACAATCCTAAGGTTACTCCTGAGATCCTTTCCACATTTGTTAACGACTTCAAGGCTCAGGTACGTAAGGCAGTTGCTTCCAATCCTACAACATCTGCTGAGACACTTAACCAGCTCATCAACGATAAGGACGATGCAGTTTCCGCATCTGCAAGAGCTAACCCTTCCTTCGTTGCAGAGAAGCTCTGGTAATAATTATTGTTTTTGTGATAATGAAACTCCCGGTCGTGTGGCCGGGAGTTTTTTGTTTCTGTTTTTTTGTTTTTTCGCTTATCAGCTGCAGCTTCTGAGTGATTCGATACATGCGATGAACATGACGACCACCAGGATGATGCAGATGACTACAAGTGCGATGTAAAGGATCATGAGTACCTTCCCCAATGTGTTCTTGGGATACTTGACCCTGACGTAGATCATGAGGACCCATGCTGCGATCTCGGCAGCACCCATGACGAGATAGATGAGACCGAATATAGCTTCGTATGCGTTGTTTACTGCGTTATAGTCGTTCTTCAGGGAAACGTTGAGAACTGAATAGAGGATGAAGCTGAGGATACCAGTTACAAGTCCGGGCAGGAACATGCAGCAAAGAGAGATGATGCAGAGCTTGTTAGCCTTCTGCTTGTCTTCGGGTGTCTCGGGCATATCCTTTTTGTTGACATATACCGGAGCCGGCTGCTGATACTGGGGCTGAACCTGAGGCTGAGGCTGAACCTGAGGCTGAGGCTGAGGCTGGGGTTGTGTCTGAACCTGAGGCTGTGCCTGTTCGTTAGGATTGTTTTCCATTATCTTTCCCTTCTTTCGTAAGCTTTCTTAATAATACAATACATCCTATTGATATTCCACCTACCACGACTGCGATGACCTGACTGCGGGATACGGCGATCCCTACATGGGATTCCCTGAAGGCGTCGTTGATGATCCTTACGGCGACTGACAGGAGCAGGGAGATGGTGCCGGCGGTGAGCTTGTCCTTCATCTTGAGGAACATGGCCAGTGATATGAGGAAGACTGCCATGAATGAGACGATGTCCAGGATCTGTACCGGGAAGAAGGACTCGCCATTATATACCAGGGCAAAGGGTCCGTCGTATGGAAAGCCCCTGCAGCAGCCTGCCAGGGTGCATCCGACCTTACTTAAAGAGAACATGAAGGGAGCCACGATTATCCAGGCTGAAAAGACTTCCTTTTCGTGCTCCCTGAAGATCAGGACTGTAGATGTCACGGCCACCACCAGTCCGAAGGCGGCTCCAAGGCCGGCGAGGCCAAGCTTATGTTCTGTAATCAGGGTGAGGAAGATTGCGCAGTTGAAGATGCAGAAAAGGGACATGAGAGATGTGAGGAGGATCTGCTTCCTTGAGACGGAAGCCTTCTTCATGAGTATGCATGCGACAGCTACACCCAGAAGGACCGAGCCCATTACGATGAGGGAATAGGGGGATCTTGTGAATTCAGGGATCTCTATGCTCATTTCTTCTTCCTTTAATTTTTTTATTAATCTATCACTCTTGCCTAACTGATTCAAATCAAGTATAATTACCTTCGCTACGGATGATTAGCTCAGCTGGTTAGAGTACCTGCTTGACGTGCAGGGGGTCACAGATTCGAATTCTGTATCATCCACCACAGGAGTCCGGTACCTTCGGTGCCGGACTTTTTTCTATTTTAAATATTGCGTGATATAATGTTTCTATCGAATGATCAAAGGAGGGTAAATCATGAGTGATCTTGATAATGAGAACATTAAGTTAGACGATACCATTGAAGAGGCTGCATCTAATGTTGAGGAGACTATCGAGGCTGTAGCAGAAGAGGCTGCTCCTGTAGTTGAGCCCGTTGTGGAGCCTGTAGTTACTCCCGTTGAGCCTGTTGCACCTGTAGTACCTGTTACTCCCGTTGCACCGGTTACACCTGTTGAGCCTGTCAAGGAGCAGGTCGTACCTCCTGTGGTCCCCGTTGCCGCACCTTCCGAGCCCGCGCCCGTTACAATGAGCAAGGCTGATCTTAAGAAGCAGCAGAAGGCTGAGCAGAAGGCTGCAAAGCAGGCTGCCAAGAATGATGCCAAGAAGCAGAAGAAGCTTGATAAGATCGCAAAAGAGCAGGAGAAGAAGGACGCATGTCCCAAGGAGTATAAGCCTGTATCCGTTTCCAAGTATTTCTGGTTCGGTATCCTGAGCTTCCTTCCCCTGATCGGTCTGGTATTTACGATCATCACATCCATTGCACCCAGGAACAAGAATGTTAAGAACTTCGAGAGAGCTATCCTCGTTTATTACATCATTACCATCATACTGGCACTCATCGGAGGACTTGTTGCTACATTCATCAATCCTCACGCTGTATCCAATATCGTAGAGGCATTCTCATACTTCTTCGAGGATCTTGCATCAGCATTCTGATGGATTTAGACGAATTATTGAAGGGACTGCCACGGCAGTCCCTTTTTTATGCATGAAAAATGTCCTAAAAGGTGTCCCGCTTGGACACGCTGGAGGACATTATGCAAGGGGATTACCCAGATGATTGCTCAGCCGGGGCAAGCTGGTGGGTAATAAGTGGGTGAATTGCCCAGATGAGTGCCCGGTTGGGGTAAGTTGGTGGGTAAGCCGGAGGTGAATTGGCTGAGCTGGTAGATGAATTCCCCTCAGTGTTCCCCTAATAGGGGAATTTCAGAGGGTTAAGTGGGGAATTATCTGAAGCTGCTTCGAATTATTCCCCTTAAAAGTCGAAAAATGACTAAAAGAGGGGAATTTGGGTAAAAAAAGAGCCGCTGGGCGGCTCTTTTCGTTATTTCTTCTTTTTCTTGTCCTTTTTCTTCTTGTCTTTTTCCTTATCCTTCTTCTTTTTCTTCTTGGGCTCGCTTGTTTCGGAAGCGATCTTCTGCTTGGGCTTCGGGACGGCTGCCTTCTTCTTGACGGCAGGGGTCTTCTTGGTGGTTGTCTTTGCCGGTGTCTTGCTGATGGCTCCGGGCTCGCCCAGCTTCAGGATAAGATCCGAGATCTCCTGGGTGGTCTTCCTGTTGACGGAGTACCAGATGCATCTGCCGTCTTTTCGTGAGGAGATCAGGCCTCTTTCGATGAGAAGGTTCAGGTGGTGGGAGAGTGTGGGCTGGGTGATGTCGAATTCCTTGAGGATATCCTTGGCACGCAGTTCACCGCCTGATGCGATGCAGAACAGTATCTGAAGACGAGTGGGCTCCGACAGGGCGGAGAGAGTCTGGATAAGATCTTCTTTTTTCATGTGGGCCTCCTATCAGGCAATAAGCTGATCCTTCAGCGCTTCTTCGAACTCTACAAGGTTGGCGCAGGCGATTATCTCCGTGCTGTCCTCCAGAAGGATATCTTCGTCTCCCTTTACGAGAACGGTCATGGGGACGCCCATCTTACGAAGGAGCAGGAGCTGGTAGTCTTTGCTGGCTTCTACTGAGAGATATTTGCCCAGGAGCCTTATGACCTGCTTTGCATCCTCGAGGTAGAAGCCGTTGAGCTTCATGAGGTGGTCTACGACGTACATGCCGAAGACATCGTTGAAGTCGAGAAGCTCCTTGCCGGGATATACAGCCTTGAAGGCGGTGAGGGAGAGCTTACTTACAAGATCCAGATCAGTGAAATCCTTGAGGGGGATCTTGAAGCTCTTTACGTTGGCAGAGAAGAGCTCCTGCATCTGCTCAACTGTAAGTTCGTTCTTAAGTTCCTTGATGCGGTCGATCCTGGTAAGGATCTTTGTTCTGGGGAAGAATGTTGCCTGTCCCGTTTCGGTAGCTCTGTGGATAAACCAGCTTTCAGGGATGAGGTTCATCCTCTTCCATCTGTAGAGCGTTCCATATGAGATCTGGGCAATCCTCAAAAGTTGCTTTTTGGAGATCAGTTCCTCTTCTGACATATCACACTACCTCACTTTACAATTTCAGATATTTCCATTTTAAAGTAACAATGTTACAGATGAGGGTCACAGGAATTATAGTCTTGTTATTTAAAAGGGCTATTAAGTGTTGCGTTTTTTAGAATGTTAGTTTAGAATTATTACAAATTACCCTTAAAAGGATATCGAATGTCATACACAGAAGATGCGCAGACTAGATTGAGAAGAGCAGGGCTTCGTCTTACGACGCCCAGGATAGTCATTTATGAATATCTCCTGTCGCACCGGACACATCCCACGTGCGACCAGATCTATAACGGGATCCGCGAGAGCAATCCCGGTATATCCCTTGCGTCTGTCTATAACGTCACGGAGAAGCTGGCGGACGAAAAGCTCCTGATCAAGATAGTAGCTCCGGACGGGGAGCGCCACTATGACAGCATCACTGAATTTCACGGTCATTTCTTCTGCCTTGCCTGCAAGAAGATCTTCGACCTCAACTGTACACCGGATCTTAAGATGGAGGAGCTCAAGGGAGCTAAGACCACAGATATCCTTCTGAGCGCCCGGGGATACTGTCCCGAGTGTGTCAGGAAGGGACACGCGGACTGATCTGTTTATTCCTGAACGTCAAAGGAGCCGTCTTGTGAAAGACGGCTCCTTTTTGTGCAAATTGTCCTGTGGGTCAGGAGGATTACTTCGAAGCAAGTGCATCCCTGATCTCTGTGAGGAGCTTGACCTCATCAGAAGGCTCGGGATCAGCAGCGGGCTCTTCTTCCTTCTTCTTGCCAAGGTTGACAAGCTTGTTCATGCCCTTGATGATCATGAAGAGGATGAGAGCCAGTATAAGGAAATTGATGATCTGTGTAATGAAGTGTCCATAGTTAAGTGAAAGGGACATAGCAGCCTCGGAATCAAGACCTGCGTAATCCACCCAGGGAAGCTTGATGGCTCCTGCAACCTCTGCACCGCCGATGGAAGCGATAAGGGGATTGATGAAATCTTCTGTAAGAGCTCCTACGATGCCTCCGAAAGCGCCACCGATGATAACACCGACAGCCATATCAACAACGTTTCCCTTAAGGGCGAATTCCTTGAATTCTGACATAAAACTCATATTACATACCCTCCGTTTTCTATATGGTATTTAGTATTTTCATTTTATGTGAATCGGAGGCGGAGTGTGTAACGGGAAAATTACAATAATATGAAAAACAGGGTACAGATGCTTTGAGGGTCAAAAAAACTGCCCAGGACATGTCCGGGGCAGTTGTTGTCGGTCTGAAAACTACTCAATTATATCAGCAGAATTTCTTAACTCCGTCAGGCAGTTCATCTGTCTTTCCGCTAAGGATGATGGTAGCTGTGATGGGTGTTTCCTTAAGGAATTCATCAAGCTTTCCGATGAAGGCGTCAAGGTTGGCTGTATCTGTGTCGCCTGCTACTTTGTAAATACTGTCGATATAGATATGAGTCAGATCATAGTCCTTTGAACAGATTCCGCCGATGAAAGCAAGAAGCTGATCGTATCCGGAGACGGGATATTCTTTCATGTTGACGAGTCTCACGTTGGGTTTCAGAAGCTGGTCGAGTCTGTTTCCTCTCTCGATGCATACAACATTATTGTCTTCCATAGCAACGGTGTTGATATCGTCAACAAGGCGCGCTGTCTTTCCTGTACCCTTCTCACCTGCAATGATCTTAATCATAATGTTTATCTCCTTTGGTTCTCGTTTGTCCGTTGTTATCTAACGGATGATTATATTTTACTGTAATTTAAGTGTAATTTGAATAGTAAATTGCTCAAAATAAGAGGCGGAATTGTGTGAAATGCACATATTGAAAAAGATATTTGCCTCAAAAGCCCTATATATGTTAATATTCTTGTGTTCATATTTTACTTTTTAAGTAAACGGACTTCGATGCGAAGTTCGTTTTTTGTTTTTGAGAAAGGAGCTTTAGATGGCAAAAAGATCGAAGATCGCCCAGGCGGCTTTTGATATCGCGGAGCCGGTGGCGCGTGAAATGGGACTTGATCTTGTTGACGCCGAGTACAAAAAAGAGGGACAGAGCCTTTTCCTGAGGCTCTTCATCGACAAGCAGGGCGGCCTTGGAATAGATGACTGCGAAAACTTTTCCAGGACCATAGATCCCATCCTCGATGAGAAGCTCTCCCACGACGCCGATTATTTCGAAGTGTCGTCCCCGGGACTTACGAGACCCCTCTCGGAACCGGCCGACTACAGAAGGTATGAAGGCGAAAAGCTGGACGTCAGCCTTTTTAAGGAACTTAACGGAACAAAGAACATCACCGGGATCATCGCCGGATCTGACGAGGAGAAGGTGACACTTACTACAGAGGACGGAGAGAGCGTCGAGATCTCATATCAGGACATCTCAAAAGCCGTCAGACACATTGATTTTTAATTAACGGAGGTAAATAAAATGGCAAAGAAGAAAGAACAGCCCGAGGAGCAGAGAGATAACGTTATCGACGCTATCAAGATGCTCGCAAAGGAAAGAGGTATAGACGAAGAAGAGCTCATAAGAGCAGTTGAGGAAGGTATCGTTACAGCCTTCAAGAGAGAGTTCGGCGGAGCTAAGATCGACCAGGTCAACGCTGAGATCGACCGTGAGACAGGTGAGATCTTCGTATATAAGCTCGTCGAGGTCGTTGAGGAAGTAGACGATGAGGATAACCAGATCTCCCTTGCTGATGCAAAGGGTATGGACAGCGACATCGAGCTCGGTGATGAGATCGAGATCGGTATCGAGGTTGACAAGCTCGGACGTCTTGCTGCTACAGCTGCTAAGAGCGCCATCTCCCAGAGAGTACGTGAGGCAGAGTTCAGAAGGATCGAGAACGAGTTCACATCCAAGCAGAACGAGCTTGCTACAGGTACTATCCTCAAGAAGGATTCCAGGGACGTATTCGTTGACATCGACAGAGCTGA
>CACXGG010000038.1 GCA_902767145.1 Oscillospiraceae bacterium
CATCCGATACAGGAATCCGTAACCCTGCATTTTTTTTTTTTTTTCTGAATTGAAATGCAGGGCGACTTCATAATGATTGCTTTCACGCCCTTTATTTTTACGCATTTATTTACGGCCTTTACGGTTTCTTCCTGATTCAGCGGATCCACCGTAATGACCTTCTTTACGCCGAGTCCTTTCAGAACGGCTTCGATATTGATTTTATTTACCACGTCGCCCATCATGTTGATGCCTGTTCCGGGATGGGGCTGATGTCCCGTCATGGCGGTGGTGGAGTTATCAAGTACCACGAGTGTCATATCTGCCTGGTTATAGACGCCATTGATGGCACCTGTTACTGCAGAAGCGAAGAAAGTGGAATCACCCACAAATGCAAAGCACTTTGTATCGGGTTTGATCCTGCCAACACCCTGGGCAATATTTACTCCTGCACCCATGCAGAGACATGTATCAACCATATCCAGGGGCATGGCATTACCAAGGGTATAACATCCGATATCACCTGCAAAGATGGTCTCCCTGCCCTTCATTGCCTTCTTGACTGCATAGAAAGAAGCCCTGTGGGGACAGCCTGCGCAAAGGACAGGCGGACGCACCGGAAGTTCCGGGAGCTCTATATCAGAAGCAGGTGCTTCAAGTCCCATAAAGGAATAGACATAGCCTGTCACGTCGTCACGGAGGTTCTCTCCGGAGAGCTTGATATCACCTGTAAACTTACCTCTTATGGTCTTTTTAAGACCGTGCTTTCCGCACACCTCAAGAAGTGCCTTCTCGATAACGGGATCAAGTTCTTCTATACATAAGACTTCATCGACAGAGGAAAGGAACTCGAGAGCAAGATCCTCAGGGAAAGGAAAAGGCGTTGCTATCTTAAGGACCGAAGGACGGTCGGAAAGAGTTTCAATAGTCTCCATGGTATTAGCAAAGGATATGCCGTGGGTGGCGATACCAAGCCTTGATGAAGACGGTATGATCTCATTACGTGAATATGATGAAAACTCTGAAGACAGTTCCCTGTTCCTAAGTTCTATCTTTGCATGATTGGCATTGGAGAGCTTAGGGAAAATGACCCAGCGGGATGAATCCTTCTCAAATCCCGAAGGGATATTTATGTGGTATTCAGATTCATCTTTAACGGAAACTGATGCATATGCATGACAGACCCTTGTGGTGGGACGGAATAATACAGGTGTTCCATACTTCTCTGAATACTCGAAGGCCTCGATGATCATCTCATAGGCTTCCTGGGCCGAGGACGGGTCAAAGCACGGGAGCTTGGAAAAAGCAGCAAAGGTACGTGTATCCTGCTCTGTCTGTGAGGATATGGGACCCGGGTCATCAGCGACCATGACCACCATACCTCCCTTTATGCCCACATACTCCAGGCTCATCAGAGGATCGGAGGCGACATTAAGTCCCACCTGCTTCATGGTGACCATTGTTCTGGCACCTGAATATGCTGCGCCGGCAGCCACTTCAAGACCCGCCTTCTCATTGACGGACCACTCCACGTAGATGCTGCCGTCATTTATACGTGCTATGGTCTCCAGTACTTCTGTAGACGGTGTTCCGGGATAACCTGATACCAGGTTGACCCCGGCAGCCACTGCACCCATGGCAATGGCTTCATTTCCCATAAGGAATTCTTTATGCATAAGAACACTCCATAAGCCAATTTATATACCATGTCATTTTACCATAACAGGACAAAAAAAGAGGGATGCATGTGCATCCCTCCTTCTTTAGATCATGTTATATCAGATCATTTCTCGTCCTTCTCTTCTTCCTTGATGTAACCGAATCTGATGAGGTAGACGAAAGCGGAAGCGCTGAGCATTACGATAGCAAGGAGAAGTGTCGTGGAAAGTGCCTTCTCACCTGTGGAAGCAACTGCTGTATCACCTGCTGCTGTTGTCTCTGTTGTCTCATCTGTCTTCTTCTTGTTTGCATCATCGGTATCAGTAGGCTTTGTTGTCTCTGTTGTCTCAGAAGAATCGGATGTTGTCGTTGTAGACTCTGTAGGAGGTGTTGTCTCAGTTGTTGTTGTTCCCTCAGACTCCTCAGTAGTTGTAGTAGTTGTTACGTTAGGATCTGTCTTATCCTTCATCCATACTTCACCTACGAGCTCATCGGGAGTTCCTGCAACATAGAGGTCACCTTCGTCATCGATATAGAATGTGATGCTCTCTGCTACCAGATATCCTTCGGGAGCTGCGATCTCTGTAAGGACGTACTTACCGACAGGCATATCGTGGATGATAGCACTGAATCCTGCAACTGTTGTGAAGGTTACGCTTGAGGATGTGATGCTGACATCCTTAGCAGGAGAACCATTCTGTGTAACAGTTACGCCGGAAAGGTCGATGTTGTATCCTGCTGCATTTGTGATCTGGAGCGTAGCGCCGGCAAGATCAGCACCCTGCATATCAGTCTTATCGATCTCTACATCCCTGAGGATCCTGTCATAAGTATTTGTAACATCGATAGAAGGGTTAAGATCAGATACAGTGATAGTAGCTGTCGTACTGCTGTAGGAAGCAGTGAGCTTATATCCGGAAATCTTGGAACCGTCCGTAACCTCAGTTACTGTGTACTCACCGATGCTGAGGTCATAAATGGTAATGGAATCCTCGCCTCTGATGGAGTAAGTCTCACTGTAGTTATTAGGACCTGTGATCTCAAAGTTATAGACCATTGCATCTGTCGTTGTCTTAGGTGCATCTCCGTCTACTATCTTGGTGATGGTCAGTGATCCGAGGATCTCCTGATAATCATTGTTGATAGTAGCCTGAACTGCAGTAGTAGAATCGATGGTTACATTCTGAGCTCCGTCGGCTGTAAGAGTATATCCGTCGATTCTAGCGTCCCCTGTCTCAGTGATCACATACTCACCAGGCTCAAGATCATAAAATGTCTGGCTGTCTGCGCCTGTGATAGTGAACTCTGTGGCTGTAGGGTAGCTGGGACCCTGGATAGTAAAGGTGAATTCCTTTGTACCTGCGCCGGCAGCATCCCAGTCTCCGGAAAGAGTCTTGTAGACTACAAGAGATCCTGCAGGAGCATATGTATTTGTGATATTTACTTCCTTATCAACAGAAGCTTCTGTAAGCTCAGCTGTAGCAACACCATTATTGGAAACTGTGAGCTCGTAAGCAGCGATCTTGATATCGTCGTCGATGATCTCAGTAACTGTATACTCACCGAGAGGAAGATCGTTGATAACGATATCACC
>CACXGG010000039.1 GCA_902767145.1 Oscillospiraceae bacterium
AATAAGCCGCTAATGGCATGATCCGTGGCATTGGTATGCCACTGTTTAGGGCACTGATCAGGTTCAGGCCTGATCTTTCCTGATATCTTCTATCTCTTCCCTTGTTACTATTCCTTTGTTGATGAGGGCATCGTCCATATTTGTTTCGATCATGTAGTCCACGCCGACCATCTGCATTATGCTCACTGCTTCCACCATCTTCTGACCGCGTCTGTCTGTAAGCGAGTACTCTACGTGGAGAGGATAACCTTCGAATTCCTTTTTCTGAATAAGGCCGAACTGCCTGAGCTCTGCCAGCTGCTCCAGGAGCATCTTCTGGCTTATGCCCTCGATGGCACGCTCCAGCTGGGAGAGGGACATGGGGCCCTCCTTCAGCTCGTAAAGGATGATGGTCTTCCACTTGCCCTTGATGATATCGTGTACTATCTCAAGAGGGCAGGTATAGTCGTCTCTTATCTTCACAAATACTCCTCCAGGCTCACGACCTTCGCGAACATTCCGTCCAGGGAAGCCATGAATGCCTTGTGAACTGTGGTTGCCGGTATCTTCTCACCCTTGAACTTAAGGGACTGGGTGGTACAGGCATCCTCGATGACCGTTACTTTGATGCCGTGATCCTGACATGCTCTTACTGTGGTATCTACACACATATGAGACATCATTCCCACTACTATGAGTTTACCAATCTTTTTCTCGTTTAGATACTCCAGGAGATCAGTCTCAAGAAAAGAACTGGGATACTTCTTCTCGATGATCTTTTCACCGGGCCAGGGCTTTACGATCTTGTTGATGCCGGAAAAGACCTTGAAATCATGCTTGATAAATATGACCGGCTTATCTTCCTTTCTGAACTTATCCAGGACGAGTGCCGCTTTTCCTGCTGCTTCCGAAGGCTTATGAAGCAGCAGGGGGCCGGGCATAAAATAAACATCCTGTATATCTATGAGGAGCAGGGCTTCTTTATTTCCATTCATGTGTATCACCTCCGTCCAGGCTCAATATACATGGAAAGAAAGATCTTGAACATTACCCACTTTTTCGTGGGTAGGCCTTAACATTAGATGAAAAGCGAAACAAAGAAGACCTTAATCTAACGCCCTCTTCATTTTTATACACTCAAAGGATCCGCTGCAGGAGATACTGCTGGCGGATCTTTTGTATCCCAGCTTTTCATAAAACTCTATGGCATTTGTCCTGCTGTCTATATCTATGGCTTTGTAACCCAGTTCCTTTATCCAGGCCTCGGCTTCCTTCACTACTCTTATTCCCAGTCCCTGACCTCTGTATTCCGGAAGGACCACCACTCTTCCCAGGGTGACATTTCCCTCTTCGTTCTCGTAGAACCTGCAGGTGGCTATGGGATATCCGTCATCAAGAAGAACGATATATCTGGTGCCGTCCCTGTCATGCTCGTCGAACTCTTCCCTTAACGGGATATGGTGCTGACGGTTCATGCCTTCGATCCTGACACTGTAGGCTCCGGCTCTCTGCCATTCCTCTTCTGCTCTCAAGACTTCGATATCCATACTTATCCCATGCTCTCCCAGATCTTCTCCAGCTCCTTATCCTTAAGGAACCTGAGGGCAAAGCCTATGGCGTCCATGCCTGTCTTTCCCATGGAGTCGTGGAGCACCAGGCTGTCCTTTATGTTTATGAACCTGAGGTTCTTTGCATCGTAGTCCGGATCGGCATCGAACCTGTCCGCAGTCTCCTTAGCCTTCTTAAGGCACTCGGTGGCTTTCTTCTTATGGCCCAGTTTATGCTCAACAGATGCCAGTGCCGTCAGGTATATACAGTCGTACTTATCCATGATGTTGGGCTTATCGCTCTTCCTGTAGAAAGCATCTTCAGCGATGGCCGTTTCAATGACTGCCTTCGCCTCCTTAAGATCATTCTGCTTTATATAGCACTGGATCTTTCCCATCACCACGTTTATCCTGTCGCCCAGCTGCTTTACAAGCACACGGGACAGATATTCGTCCGCTTCCTTATAGTCGCCTTTAGATGCAAGGATCTGTCCGATCTTGATGTCGAAGAGTCCTCCCGCATTATGCTTTTTGTATATCTCCAGAGCCCTGTCAACATCGCCCATGGCCTGATGGAGTATTCCGATCTGACCATAGATAACTGTCTCGTCTATATCAGGATCTGTATTCTGTGAGATAAGGGGTATGGACTGTGTAAAAAGATCCAGGGCACGCCTGAGATATTTCTTCGTCCCCTGGTTAAATCCATACACTGCATATGCCAGTGCACATTCGAACACGATGGAGAAGTTATGGGGATATTTCTTGAGGGCTTTCTCAGCCTCGGAGATACAGTCGGGATCCATGGAGTAGGACATCTTTCTCAGCCTCTCCGCCAGCACACTTATCCTGTTGTCGCGGGCCTCAAATCCGATGAGCACATCCAGTGACGTATCGAAAAAATCCGCCATCTCAAGTATCAGGGAGATATCGGGGGTGGAAAGACCAGCCTCCCACTTGTGGACCGCACCCACAGTAACGCCGAAAACCTCGGCCAGCTGCTCCTGGGTAAGTCCACGTTCTTTTCGAAAAGCTCTTATGTTGGCAGGAAGTTCGTTTTTCATGTATTCCCTCCTATCACATGGAACGGGAGATCTTTCTTATGCTCTCCCAGTCAAAGCATCTGGTAAAGTTTCCGCTCGGAAATTCGCATTCCCTGTTCCAGGGCCTGTCAAAGACCAGTACCTTCAGCTCCGGCAGATGATCGAAAAACTTAAAGGCCTTAGGTGAATCCTCAACGGCAATATCGAAATGCATCTTGTAGTAATCTTCCAGTTCAAGGCTGAACTCACTGTCCCTTATAAAGCTGTCCCTTCCATACTTGTTGAGACAGTAAAGGGGGATATCCTTAAGGCCATGTTCGTCAAGCCACAGGCGTGACGGTCCGAAGGCACTGAAAGGACGGCCGGTGATAACGGAGACTTCATGTCCCTGAGAGAGCCATTCGTTTATGACCTCCGATGCTCCCGGAGTCTCTTCGTAGGACAGCAGCACTTCCGGCTCATGTCCTTTTAACATAAACTTCCGGAACTCTTCGTCTGTCAGGTCAAAGGACTTGTCCAGGTCAAAGAACCTGATCTTCTCATAGGGAACGTTCTTGCCGAACATCTCCACTGCGATCTTCGAAAAGGACCTTGCTGTCTCACACAGACAGTCATCATAATCAACGTAGATCTTCATCACGGTTACCGCCTTCATTACTTACCCATTGATTATATCATGAGGGGCGGCAACATCTTATCAGCTGCGGCGGATATATTCCTTCATGCGCTCATATCCCGGCATTGCATCATCCACAAAGGGCACCGGCAC
>CACXGG010000040.1 GCA_902767145.1 Oscillospiraceae bacterium
AGGTGTCTTGCTCTTGTATAGTCGTCGATAGTAGAGTTCTTGACCTCGACATAAGCACCGATGGTAACGTGATCGTTGATCCTCGTCTCGGGCCTTATGTGAGAGAAGGGTCCGATACGGCAGTCGCTTCCGATGATGCAGGAAGTAGCTACCGAATAGTCGATAACGGTGCCGTCTCCTACCTCTACTCCGTCAAGTCTCGTATTCTCACCGATGATGCACTCCTCGCCGATAACGGTGTTGCCCATGAGGGTAGTACCGGGAAGGATTATCGTATCTCTTCCGATCTCGACTGCGGAATGGATCCATGTGGAATTCTCGTCAAGGATCTGGACACCGTTCCTCATGTGCTTGTTGATGATCCTTCTGTTCATGATCTTGCAGGCCTGCATGAGCTGCATCCTGTCGTTGACGCCGAGGGTATCCTCGAAGTCGCATATCACGGAACCTACCGTATATCCGTCGGAGATAAGTATGCCGATAGTATCGGTAAGATAGTATTCCTTCTGTGCGTTCTGAGCGGAGAGCCTTCCCAATGCGGAAAGGAGGAGTGACGTCTTGAAGACATACATGGAGGAATTGATCTCGTGGATCTTGAGCTCCTCATCATTTGCATCCTTATGCTCTACGATACGAAGTACGTTGCCGGACTCATCCCTTACGAGACGTCCGTATCCCGTAGGATCGTCCGCCTTCGCCGTGATAACGACGGCAGCATAGTCACCGTCTTCCATCTTGTTCAATGCCTTGCAGATAGTCTCCGCGCTCACCATGGGAGAGTCACCGGGAAGTACGATAACGTATCCGTCCCTTCCCTCAAGGAAAGGAGCTGCCTGCATAACGGCATGTCCGGTACCTAACCTCTGCTCCTGGAAGACATAAGCTACGCCTTCACCTAAGACATCCCTTATCTCTTCCTGCTTATCTCCTACGATATATACCTGCTCGCTGCAGCCTGCCTCACAGAGCGCGTCGGCTACCCACTGAACGATGGGCTTTCCCGCAACCTGATGTACGACCTTGGAATGGACGGATTTCATCCTTGTTCCGTTACCTGCGGCCATAACTACTGCACATATATCCATAATTGGCTTTCACCACCTTGATCTTATTAAATATCCGTAATGATTATAGCAAATAATCTCCCTCTTGTTAGGTGGATATTTGAACGCTTAGTGTATAATATTCAAAAGATAATTTAACATTTTAACGAGAATATAAAGTGGCAGGTAAGAGCGTAAGATACGGCATTTTCAAGAAGGGTTTCTCGGTAGCTGCGGCAGCTGCCGTGCTGCTCTGTCCGTCTTGCATGAAGGCTCCCGTTCCTTCGGAGACGACTTCGGTCCCCACATCCGGATCCACTACGCTCGCGCCGACGGCGACCCCCTCTCCGTCACCTTCTCCGACGCCTCTTCCCACTCCCGTTCCCACCCCCGTGCCGGAGTATGTGCAACCCGAATACGAAGAGGAAGTATGGTACAACGGCTTTGTGGATCCCAGATCCGTAACGGCCACCATCGTCACTAACCCGGACGACATCACGGTGGTAGTAAATAAATATTTTGCTCTCCCTTTGGACTACGTCCCGGGAGATCTTGTGGATGCCCCCAACTCCATGAACCAGCAGCTTCGAGCCGAAGCCTGTGACGCATGGATCGCCATGAACGAAGCCTGTACGGCCGAGGTCGGTCAGGGGCTCTTCCTGGTATCGGGATACAGGGATGCGAATACCCAGCAGTATCTGTTCTACAGATCCGCCAATCTTCGCGGCATAGCATTTGCCTGCCAGAAGAACGCATGGCCCGGAAGATCCGAACACCAGCTGGGACTGGCTCTGGATATCACTCCCGCAGGTACCACCGAGATCCTCGACTCCTTCGGCGAGACCGCTACGGGACAGTGGGTCAACGAGCATTGCCACGAATACGGATTCATAAGGAGATATCAGCTGGAGTACGCATACGAGACAGGCTACGGTCAGGAAGCATGGCACTACAGATATGTGGGCGTGGACGTGGCTACATACCTCTACGAAAATGACATGTCCCTGGAGGCATATTACGGGCTTGAGCAGGTCCTTCCCTGGGACGAGTGATCTCCGCTCTTTTCTTTTCGCTGACCTTGTGTATAATATATTCGAATCCAAGGCGGGGCGTAATTCCCCGACCGGCGGTGTTCTCTGTCTGATAGGACAGGGTAAGCCCGCAACTCCCGTCAAATCTTTAAGGCGGGACTGACACGGTAAGATCCCGTGGCCGACGGTACAGTCCGGATGGAAGGAGTCGATTTTTTTATGTCCGAAATCACCAGAGATTCAAACAATTCAACACGCCGTGCGATCATCAGGAAGATCGCCTGCGCAGCCATCATGACGGCACTTGCTGTCAGCCTCATGTATGTAGAGGTATCACTTCCCTTTATGCCGCCTTTCCTCAAGTTCGATTTTTCCGAGGTCCCGGTGCTCGTGGGTTCATTTGCCCTGGGTCCCATCTACGGAGTCATCATCGAACTTCTGAAGAACCTTCTTCACCTTCCCGCAACGGGAACCATGGGTATCGGCGAGCTTTCCAACTTCATAACAGGAAGCATCTATGTCTTTACTGCAGGAATGATCTATTCAAAGAAAAGAACGAGAAAGGGCGCCATCATCTCCATGATCGTGGCAACACTTTTCCTGGGCCTCATCGCCTGCCCTTTCAACTATTTCATCACACTTCCGCTCTATCAGAACGTACTTCATTTCCCCATGGAAGCTATCCTTGGGATGTGCAGCTATAACCCGATGATAACGAGCAAGGTCTCCCTCATACTGTGGGCATTCCTTCCCTTCAACCTCTTTAAGGGTACGGTCGTAGGCCTCATCACATTCTTCATCTATAAGCCCATCTCAAGGCTTATAAACAAGACATACAAAGAGACCAGGACCTGATCTTTTATTCTTCCTCCACAGGGAAAAGATAAGCAATGAAATCGTTGTTCAGTGCACCTCTCGTGTAGGTGATCTTGTCAGCGACCATATCTCTTATGGCATCGACATATCCATCGGGTATGTCGATATCATCAGAGGCCGGGATAAACTCGCCCGATGAGTTGATATATGTTCCGTAATCAGTCTTCCAGTCGTAGTTGAGATTGAAGTAGAGAGCCGGTGCATCAGAGAGCACATCCCTTCCCGGGAAGAGCCTGGAATCCCACTCAAGTCCGAAGAGGTTAAGAAGAGTAGGCAGGATATCCATACTTGAGGAAGGAGAATCCACCACGATGGGATCCATATCCTCAAGGCAGCCGGACCAGATTATGGCCCTGTTGTGATCCCTGTCGATATAGTTCTCCACCTCATACCCGTAGAGCTCGGAAAGGTAGGGAACGTTTCCGGGAGGAGCATCCTGATCGAGTCCATAGGGGAAATGGTCAGCGACGATACAGATGACCGTATCATCCTCTATCCCGTATTCCTCCAGCTGTCCAACAAGATAGGCCATGGAGGCTTCAAGCTCCAGATTTGCGGAGATATACGCCCTTACTTTTTCGGATACGATGTCCTCCATGAAGGCGGTCTCATCCCAGTGCGCCCTGGCCATGGCATTGGCACTGTAGCTGTAGTTACTGTGTCCGCTGACGGTCATGTAGTAGACGTTGAAGGGTTCGTTTTCGATATAAAGAGGGACCGTTCCCTCGAACATCTCAAGATCGCTCTCGGGCCATACAGGTTCCACATAATCCTCCATGCCGTTGCCCCATCCCATGAAGCCCTCCGAATATCCAAGGCGGTTGTGGGTGGTGTTCCTGGTATAGAACTGATAGTCGTTATTGTGGAAGGCCATGCCATAGTATCCCAGGCTGTTCAGCTGCTGGCCCATGGTGAAATATGTATCACCGTGGGACGTCATGTGGGGTACGGAACTTCCCCCCAGGGTAGGAAGGAATCCGAAGAGATGGGTGAACTCTCCTCCGGTGGTTCCCGCGGTGGCAGGGACATAGAAATCGTTGAAGTTTATACCGTTATATGCAAGGCGGTAGAGTGTCGGTGTAAGATCCGGATCGATGACCTCCTCCGTAAATGCTTCCGCCGTGATGAGGATAAGGTTCTTTCCTTCAAAAAGACCTGTGTACTGATTTGTATTTGAAGGTGTCAGGGTGCTGCAGTACTCGGCAAGGGTACTGATGGTACCGCTCTCATCCTCTGCTATCTGTTCAAAGTCGATATCCATCACCTGGGGCTCAGGAATGGGAGTCGGTGAAGGCGTCGCCGTGGGCGTGGCTCCCGGCACCGTGGGGGCAGGTGTTGCAGTGGGCTTTGGAGTGACCGTGGGAATGGCACCTGCAGGGGCAGAAGTGAATTCCACATTGTCCTTGGATACGTTCTGCACATCGAGCCTCAGGGAGTCGAGAAGGCCGAACCTCTGGACTGCTGTCTGGAAACTGTACTCCTCCTTATAAACCCTCCTGTCCACATCGTTGCTCCTTACGAAGACGATATTTATCAGGAAGGCACATACCCCGATGGCCAGCACGAGGGCAACAGCTTTCCTGTCGTATACAGGATAGTTCTTATCTGTTATCAGAAATACCGTTCCGGCGATGATAAGAAGGATAAATACCACCAGTGTCCTTATACCTGAAGGACTGAAGGCAAGTTCTCTTATGGTCCCCGAAAAACCTGTGAGGGCACCCTCTCCGCCGTTGACTACCGTATTAAGATCGTAGACGGTCTTAAACTGCATGTAGATAAATCTTTCGATAAGAAAAGGTAGTGCATAGATGACCGTGAGGATGGGCAGTGCTATCCTTCTTCCACGCCTGGTCATGAGCATCAGCACGACCACAGGAACTGCCGTCATATATATGGCTGACAGCAGCATATGGACCGCACTCCTCGCCGTCAGTGAACCGTAGAGAAGGTATGACAATATGATCTCGAATATAAATACCGGGACCGGAAGCAAGAGGGGTAATATGAATGTTGAATAGCTTAGTCTTTTCCTGTCAACCTTTGGCATATTCCGCGACCGTCTGTATGAATTTATCAGATTCCGGCCACTCCGGATGAGCTATGGAAAAGACATGATACATCTGTCTTTCCTCAGAGGTGGTCTTAAAGAGCTCAAAGTAGTGGGGCTTACCCAGCTCCCTGAGCTTTTCTGAAAGAAGTGTGTTGTCCTTATCGAGGAAATCCTTGTCTCCGCTCATAAAATTACAGTAAGGGAATGTATCTCTTTCCGTAAGGAGAGTCAGATCGTAGATATAATCGGGAAGCTCTTTTTTCTTCCCTTCGAAATAGATGCCGGGGAAGGTCCTTCTGAAGACTTTTGTGCTTCCGCAGACCATATTGGAAGACAGGCACTCCACGTCTTTTTCGAAAGAGATGCCCAGGTCTTTTCTTATTTCTGCGTCCCTCATGATCATGGCCACGAGAAGGGCCAGATATCCGCCGGAGGAATCACCGATGGTATGTATCTTCTCTATTCCCTTTTCCCCTGCCACGAAGTCTATGGCGCTCTTGATCTCACCTATCAGGTTCTTAAGATCCCCGCCGGGAAGGAGAGTATAGTTCATGTTTATTACGGGAAGCCCGGACACTTTTGCCAGCTTCATGCCAAAAGCCTTATCAAGTTCCTTAAAGCCATAGACGAGAGCTCCTCCGTGCATAAGAAGGAATGCCGTCTTCTTCTCATCCTGTTCAAATGAATATCCTTCGGGAAGATAGAAGTCCAGGAGATGCTGCTCCGCTTTGTCCGCACGGTAGGGAACATCTTTTATCACTTCCACATCGTCAGGATAGATATCGCCTTTCATCCTCTCCGTGTCAGTGTTGACACAATTAGCGATGAACTTTTTCCTGTAATGGCTCGCTAAGATATTATCCAGAAACATAGGCTTTTTCACCCCCGGGACAGACTTTCAAGACTAATATTGCATGCAGAGATATCAAAGTCAATTTCAATCATATTACTTTCAGTTTATTTAGCTGTGATACAATATCTTCGTTATGAAGATGCCCTATACCGATGACATAAAAAAACATGCAAGATGCCTTATCTTTGACCTGGACGGAACGGTCCTTGATTCCATGGACCTGTGGAACCGGGTGGATATACAGTTCCTTTCTAAGAGAGGCTTCGAAGTGACGGATGATTACACTGAAGTGGTAAAGAGCGTCAATATAGATGATGCTGCCGTTTATACAAAAGAGCGGTTCAGCCTTCCCGAGACACCTCAGGAGATCATGGACGAGTGGAACAGCATGGTAAGCCATGCCTATGCCCATGAAGTAAAGCTCAAGGATGGTGTGTCCGGATACCTGAAAAGAGCAAAGGAAGAGGGATTTATCCTTGCCTTTGCCACTGCCCTTTCAAGATCCCACGCCCATAATGCCCTCAGAAGCAACGGGGTGCTGGATCTTTTCACCTGCGGTCTCACACTTGAGGACATTGGGAAAAAAGCTGACAAGACAGATCCCGGGATCTATCTGGCAGTTTCTGATATCACCGGTATCCCGCCTTCAGAGACCATCGTCTTCGAGGATGTCCCCGTGGCCATCGAAGGAGCAGAGAAGGGCGGATTTCAGACTTGCGCCGTCTACGACAGGATCGGCAGCGGAACGGAGGAAGGCTGGAAGAGTATGGCTCAACGGGCCGGATATTATGTCAAAAACTGGACAGATTTAATATAATCGCTCCTATTTGTTCATTTTTATTTAATATATCCGCGCAATAATATTGATATGTATTACGATGAGAACTATGTTTTTTTCAAGAAGAAGGTAAGTTTCCTTACTGCTATGAGTACACTGGTCCTGCTCTTCCTTGCCGGACTTGTGCTTCAGAGTATTACTTTTTTCCCTCTTTTCCAGATGCTCATCTCCATTGTCCTCGTACTTATCGCAGTCATCTTTAACCTGACCCTGGGGACTCCCGGATTTGTAGTATCATCAGCTCTCGTAATATTCCAGATCTTTATCTACCTTTACAGGTTATTCTTCTCCTTCCGCAATTCAGAGGACGACAACTACTATCTTCAGATGGCAGTCATGTCCCTGGCGCTCATCGTCATGCTCCGTCTCTTTATCAGAAGGATCAACGAGAAGCTGGAGACACTCCGCGGCAGGGCAGAGACAGAGTATAACAGAAGGATCATGAGCGAGAACGCCTCCCTCACCGAATCCGCCACCCTCCGTACCAGCCTTATCGTAAAGCACGATGAGCAGGCAGCTGAGGCAGTTACCCAGTCCAGGATCAATACAACAGATACCCTGACTACTCTTCCCGGAAGAGATATGGTCATATCACACATAGACAGGCTCATCGACGAAAGGATCTTAAAGTCCCAGAGCTCCCTGGATGCCAAGGCATCACAGCATCCCATCTATGTCATCTATCTTTCCGTTATCGATTCCGTACGCTTCAAGCATAACCTGGGCCACCGCACCATCGACCTTTTCATCCAGTGCATGGCACACCGTTTAAGGGAAGCTGCAGACCCCAAGGATCTTGTGGGAAGGATCGCAGGAAACGAGTTTGTAGTAGTTACTTCAAGGGATATCTCCGAGAAGGATCTTTTCGATTACATAAAGGTCTTAAGGAGTGCCATGAACGAAAACGAGAATTCCCATGTCTACTCCGGTTATTCCCAGTACCCCAGGGACGCCAGGTTCCCGGGAGTCCTGCTGAACAATGCAGAGGCAGCCATGAGAAGCGCCATCGCATCCTCCACCTATATCGAGAGCTTTACCAGCATCAAGTCTTCCGAGGATTCCTTCCTCCGTAAGATGGAGCCGGCACAGCGCCACGAGATATTTGATGCTGCCCTTGAGCATGACGAGATCCACATGGTCTACCAGCCCTGTATGGATGAGGATCACAAGGTCGTTGGCTTCGAGGCATTTGTCAGATGGAACAGTCCCCAGTACGGCATGGTGGATACCAGGGATTTCCTGAACTATGCGGAGAAGACGGGACACATCTTCAGGATCGGAACCATCGTCTTTGAAATAGCACTGGAGGAACTGAAGAGGATCAACGAACTTTCCTCCGAGACAAAGATGACCATCAACCTCTCGGATATGCAGCTCAAGAATACGGATTCCATGAACGAGATAATATCCATCATCAAGAGATCCGAGTGCAATACCTCCAACCTTATCCTGGATATTCCCGAGGAGAGCCTGATGACTGATTTCCAGAACATCCGTCCCATCATCGAGAAGATCAAGGATATGGGTATCACCCTTGCTCTGGATAACTTCGGAAGAGGTTATTCCTCACTTAACAACATACCTCTTCTTCCCGTATCCATCGTCAAGCTGGATGGTCATTTTACTGCTGATCTCAGCGAGGATGCCACATCAAAGCTCCTCACCTCATCCATCATCGACCTTCTGTCAGAGATCGATATCTCAGTGGATGCCACAGGCGTTGAGACTAAAGACCAGTTCGAAGCTCTGGTCAATGTGGGATGTGCTTATTTCCAGGGTAAATATCTGTGTGATCCTATTGCAGACAGCGATATGAAGCGCTGGATCCTGGACAATATGATCAAGTAAGGATCTCTCTTGCAAGACCTGCTACGGGAAGACCGACAACGTTAAAATAATCTCCATCTATCTTCTTTACCAGCAGAGCGCCTCCGCCCTGTATTCCGTATGCGCCGGCTTTGTCATAGGGCTCATCCGAGGAGATATATCTTTCGATCAGATCCTTCTGGAAATCATCAAGAGGATTAAACTCAACAAAGGTCTCTTCGTAGAAAGTCTTCTCCTGTCCGTCCTTTATGATGCATACTCCGGTGATGACGCTGTGGACCCTTCCTGAAAGAGAGGTGAGCATCCGCCTTGCATCTTCCTTATCTTCCGGCTTTCCCAGTATCATGTCGTCCAGGACTACTGAAGTATCAGCTCCGATGACGATATCTCCTTCTTTTGCAGGTACAGCAGCAGCCTTTGATCTTGCCAGTTCCATGGCGGTGACGGCAGGTCCCAGGCCTTCACATCTCCTCTCGATCTCCCTCTCATCCACATCAGCATTTGCGATGTCAAAATCATCCATGATGAGCTTCATGAGTTCTCTTCTTCTGGGTGATGCACTTGCTAGTATGACTGCCATTACTGTAACCTCCGGTTTTTCCTGAACGATGATAACACGAAGCCGCCCGGACCTCAAATCATCCGGGCGGCTTCATCTCCAGAAGTTGTAATAAATAAAACCTTATAACAAGGTGCTCTTAAGCGTTATTTAATGCATCTCCTATGGAGTCTGTTACTTTTCTGGGATTGGATTCGGGCATTACCTCATCCATGGTGCTGTCGAATACCATATCGGGATTGTTTGCGAACAGGGCATATACATCCTTGGGATTATCCTTCTTGGTGATCCTGTAGTATGTATCAACGAACCTGGCCATGGATCTGCTCATCATCCACTTGGGCATGGGCTTGACATCCTTTTCGATGCCTCCCGCCTTCTTAACGTCCTCGAAGAACTCATCCGTGGATCTGTGCTCGCCGTTAAGGATATAGCATCCGCCTACCTTGCCGTTCTCTGAAAGTGCAAGAAGACCTGCGGCAACATCCCTGACATCTACGAAAGCATGGCCTCCCTTGCTGGTGGCAACGCCCTTTTCGAGATAGTTCTTGATCATGACGTTCATATCGGAGTCAGCGTCATATCCCGGACCGATGATAAACGTAGGAAGGAGCATTACCGCATTGAACTTATTTAGGGATACCTTCTCGATGATATAGGCACCGGCCTCCGCCTTGCTCCTGGCATATTCACCCTCGACCTTCGTCCTGTCGAAATGAAGGACTGAGTTCTCCAGACTGGCCTCCGGATTAAGGGCATATGCGGAACCGAGCCATACAAATCTGGAGATCTTGTTCTTGAGGCACTGCTCGACTACATTCTGGGTACCCGTAACGTTGACCCTTCTCATGTTGAGATTGGTGCGGTCCGAAGAGTCGACGATCTCCTCTGTATGTATGACAGCACACTGCCTGGGGTCGTCAAGGGTGAAGAACGGCTTCATGGAATCCTTGTCGAAGACTTCGCCACGGAACACCTCGACATTCATCCCGGCGAAGGCTGACAGGTCTGCATCCTCATCTACAAGGATCCTGACATTATTGCCACTCTCGACGAGCATCTTTGTTACAAGCCTACCGACAGGTCGCGCTGCTCCTGTCACAAGATATGTCTTATACATAAAGATCACCCTTTTTGACCTTTCACATATTTATACAATTATATTTTATTTTTATTTTTTTCAATAGTTTTCAATAAGTTGTAAACAAAATGTGAACTTGTGTCACAAAAAAAGTGTTGACAATTACACTGCCCTTGATTATCCTTACAGTGTTTCATAGAGTAAAGGCTGTGACGAAGACGGTCTGACGATCAAAGTTTACAGAGAGCCGGGATGGGCTGGGAACCCGGTAACAGAGATCCTCAAACGACCTATCACTTCTGAGCCGGTACACCGAAAGCATCAGCAAGTAGACTGTACCCGAAGGCCGCCGCGTTAAGGCAAGGGGTTTGTTAGAATCCAAAAGTGGTATTCCGTTAAGGGAATGCAAGTTGAGTGGTACCGCGGATATTTCCGTCTCAAGCAAAGGTTGCTTGGGGCGTTTTTTATTTCCGGAAAAACACCTGAAGCTTTTGGACTGCAAGTACAGAAAAGGAGATTAAAGATGGCAGACCTTAAGGACAACACAAACATGGATATCAAGATCGCTGAAGTCGCAGGACGTGTAAAAGGTATACGTCTCGACCTGAACCTCACCACTGAGCAGATGGCTCAGAGGATCGGTATATCCGAGGAAGAGTACATCAAGTACGAGAGCGGAGAGTCAGACTTCAACTTTACATTCGTATATAAGATGGCAAATGTTGCCGGCATCGATATCGCCGACCTCATGGAAGGATCTTCCCCTTCCCTTACAACATATGCCGTTACAAGAAACGGAGAGGGACGCCCCATCGCAAGACATGAGGGCTACAAGTACTTAAGACTCGGTTCCAGGTTCAAGTCAAAGCTGGCTGAGCCCTTCCGTGTAACCATCCCCTATTCCGAGGAGGCTTTAAATCCCCCGTACGAGCTCGTTACACACTCCGGTCAGGAGATGAATATCGTTATCAGCGGAACCCTCAAGGTAATGATCGGTGATGCTGTTGAGATCTTAAATCCCGGCGATTCCATCTTCTTCGATTCCTCAACTCCCCACGGTGAGTTTGCCCTGGGCGGTGAGGACTGCGAATTCTACGCAATCATCTTAAATCCCGAAGCTTGGTCAAAGGGTGATACTTACCGTTCCACCTTCAAGACGGAGATGAAGGCAGACAACGTTACAAATGTCGATCTTGCAAACCTCAAGGACGCTGTCTACGAGACATACTTCAAGAGCGAGCTGGACGAGAACGGTATCCTTTCCAAGGTAACCTTCGACGAGGAGAAAGTTAAAGACTTCAACTTTGCATACGACTGCGTTGACGTTATCGCAAAGAAGAATCCTGATAAGACTGCAATGATGTGGGTGTCCAAGGATGGTGTCACAGACCACAGGTTCACCTTCGAGGAGATGAGAAAGTACTCCAACAAGACAGCAAATTACTTCAAGAGCCTTGGCATCAAGAAGGGCGACAAGGTAATGCTCGTCCTTAAGAGACACTATCAGTTCTGGTTCTCCATGCTGGCACTCCACAGGATCGGTGCTGTTGCAATCCCTGCAACCAACCTTCTTAGAGAGCACGACTTCGAGTACAGATATAAGGCTGCCGGCGTTAAGGGCATCATCTGCACAGCTGATGGCGACACTGCTGACGAGGCTCTCAAGGCTGCCAAGGGCGTAGAAGGCATGGATGTCTTCGTAATGGTCAACGGATGCCGTGATGGATGGAGAGACTTCAACAAGGAGTTCGAGGCCTTCCCTGATGAGTTCGAGAAGCCCGAGGACTATGCAAGAGGAGACGACCCAATGGTCATGTTCTTCTCCTCCGGTACGACAGGATATCCCAAGATGGCTATGCATTCATACCGCTACGGCCTCGGACATATAACAACAGCAAAGTACTGGCAGAATGTCGATCCCAACGGTCTTCACTTCACCATCTCAGATACAGGCTGGGGTAAGGCTCTCTGGGGTAAGCTCTACGGACAGTGGCTCTGCGAAGCACCCGTATTCACCTTCGACTTCGACAGGTTCCATGCAGAAGAGATCCTTCCCATGTTCAAGAAGTACGGCATCACCACATTCTGTGCTCCTCCTACGATGTTCAGGTTCCTTATCAAGGAAGACCTTTCCAAATACGACCTCACATCCCTTAAGTATGCTGCAGTTGCAGGTGAGGCTCTGAACCCTGAGGTATTCAACCAGTGGATGAAGGCAACAGGTATCAGGCTCATGGAGGGCTTCGGTCAGACCGAGACCACACTGGCTATCGCCAACCTTGTGGGATCTTCCATCAAGCTTGGTTCCATGGGTAAGCCCAATCCTCTCTACGATGTCCACATCCTGGATGAGGACGGAAAGGACTGTAAGCCCGGTGAGACAGGTGAGATCTGCATCAGGACAGCTGACGGAACTCCCAACGGTCTCTACCTCTGCTACTACAGAGACGAGCAGAAGACAGCCGAGGCATGGCACGACGGCTTCTATCACACAGGTGATACAGCATGGCAGGATGAGGATGGTTACATCTGGTATGTCGGCCGTATCGACGACGTCATCAAGTCCTCCGGTTACCGTATCGGACCCTTCGAGATCGAGAGCGTTATCATGGAGCTTCCTTATGTTCTTGAGTGTGCTGTTACAGGCGCACCTGATCCCCAGGGCGTAAGAGGCATCGTCGTCAAGGCGACCATCGTCCTCGTTCCCGGCAAGGCCGAACCCACAGAGGAACTTAAGAAGGATGTCCAGAACTACGTTAAGTGGAAGACAGCTCCCTACAAGTATCCCCGTATCGTTGAGTTCGTCGAGGAACTTCCCAAGACCATCAGCGGCAAGATCAGAAGAACAGAGATCAGGGCCAACGACAACAAGTAATAGTTCATCAAAAAACTGCCGGGTCACACCGGCAGTTTTTTTGTGCCTGAAAACATATCCGCACAATTAACGCACAAAACGTACCCTTTGTGCGGCAGATTGTGTGAAAACACACAATCTGCCACATAAAAACTCATTTAATGAGGAAAATGTGCGGAAAGCTTTCTTCAATATATAAAAAGGCCGTCCCGATCGGAACGGCCTTATGTTTTTGATCTTAAAGAATACTCTTAGGGCTTGGGGAATCCGAGCTCAGAAAGGAGATCATCGATGGACTCTTTCTTGGCATCCTTTGAGCTTGTCGTGTAGATATAGACTACCATATCACCTGCATAGTAGAAACCACCGTAGATATCATCATCGAGCCAGTGCTTTGTATCAGCTTCACCGTTAAGAGTGATATAACCGTATGTATCTGTGAATACAGCCTTTGACTTACCGGAAAAATCCTTATCGTCCATCATATCCTGATACTCGTCATACAGATCCTCAAAACGATCATATGCGTCGTCTTCATCCTCATAGATATAGAAGTCGACCATGATATTGCTGTCACTGTACCAGATATTTTCATCATCTCCGTCGTCCCAGTCATAATACTCGTCATCATCGATATCGAGGGATTCCTCAAGTGCCTTCTTAAAATCCTTGGCCTTGACGGGCTCGATCTTCCTGCCGCATGCTGCAAGAGGAAGTACTACTGAAGTAGCGAGTATAACAGACATGATCTTCTTAACTGTCTTGTTCATAAAACCTCGTCTCCTTTTCTTTATAGAAATACATGTTCATGATACACTCAGAAGGGCCTAAAATCAATAAAAATTGCGTTTAGAACCTGTTATTGATCCTTTTTGGATGATCTGATGAGATCACAGGCAGCAAGAGCCGCTACAGCACCATCAGAGGCTGCCGTTGTGAGCTGGCGGACCTTCTTGGTCCTTATATCCCCTGCTGCAAATATCCCGGCCGTGCCTGTGTGGCAGTCTTCTCCTGCAACGATATATCCGGACTCATCCATATCCACGAGCCCCTTATAAAGATCAGAAGACGGGATCTGGCCGATGGCCACGAAGACTCCATCGACGCCAATTTCCCTGAGAGAGCCGTCCTTTCTGCTCTCCAGCACAAGGCCCTCCAGCCTGTCTTCTCCCTTAAGGTCCTTCACCACATAGGAAAGGACCTCCTCGATATTGTCCCTGGATCTTAAGAGCTCCACCTGGGCCGCATCTGCCCTGTACTCGTCTCTTCTGTGGATGATATATACTTTTTCGCAGAGGTCCGACAGATAGACAGCATCCTCAAGGGCAGTATTTCCCCCGCCCACCACAGCAGTTGTCTTGCCCTTAAAGAAGGACCCGTCACAGGTGGCACAGTATGATATCCCTCTGCCTTCGAACTTCTCCTCTCCGGCGATACCCATATGCCTGTTCCTGGCTCCGGCTGCGATTATGATGCACTTTCCTGTTTCAGTTGTGCCATACTCGCCCTTTACGGTAAAACCTGTCTCATATGTTCCTTCTATGGAAACTATCTTATCGAATTCGACCCTTGCCCCGAGAGATACAGCCTGTTCATACAGAGAAGTGGCAAACTCAAAGCCTGACACATTCTTTATTCCGGGGTAGTTCTCGATCTCAGGGGTATTTATTATCTGACCGCCGTAGGAATCTGATTCAAAGACCACTGCTTCCATTCCGGCTCTTTTTGCATATATAGCAGCAGTAAGACCTGCTGTTCCTGCTCCGATGATGATGATATCTGCCATATGGATCACTCCTTTTCGGGAAGATACTGACGGAGCTTTTTGTCGAGGTCCGGTCGGGCACGAACAATAGACTGAATCTTACCATTCGCATCGATAAAGCAATGTTCGCTATGCCCGACGCATCTCACCTCTGATGTAACTTTATCACGTACCTCGTACTCGATATAGAGGCGAACTCCGGTATATTTGGTGAATTTCAGGTGCAAAACTACGGTATCGTAGAATTTGGCCATAGTCTTGAACTGAGCCTCAACGGCCGTAACAGGGCTTATTATCCCTGCCTCTTCCATCTCCTTATAACCCATTCCGATCCTGTCGAAAACAGATATCCTGGCCTCCTCAAACCATCTTATATAGTTTGAGTGATGTACCACGCCCATCTGGTCAGTCTCATAGTACTGTACCAGGTGCTCATATTCCGGCAACTCAGTCATTCTTTCCTCCTGTCTTCTCATCCGCGAACCGGATGATGTCCTCAAAGTATTTATATCTCACAGGCTCGTTCTGGATCTCATGCCTGTAATGTCCATAGTTGATAGCGGTCACGTCCCTCCCTGTAGCCGCGATGATATCGGCAACAGACCGGGCACCCTTGCCATAGCCGGCGACCGGGTCATCCTCTCCATATGTTATAAGTACCGGGGCAAAAGATGCATCCATATATGCATTTTTGCCCTGCATCCTGTCTATCAGTGTAAACAGGTCATTAAAACCCTTGCAGGTAAAGAGGAAGCCTGCAAGAGGGTCCTCACAGTACTTGATCACTTCTGTCTCCTCAGAACTGACCCAGTCAAAATCAGTCCTGGGATGTTCGATCCTCTTGTTATAGGCTCCGAATGCGATCCTGTTCAGCAGCTTTCCGGGCTTTCTCTTCATTCCGAAGACACCGAAGGCACCTGAAAGGGTGAGGCCAAGCTTGACCAGCGGTTCTCTTCCCATGGTGGAAGCGAAGACAAAGGCGTCAAACTCCTTTGCCCATGAAGAAGTGATGTAGATATTCCTGACGACAAAGGATCCCATGCTGTGACCGTACAGCACCATGGGAAGCCTCTTATCCGGACAGAACCTCTCCACCGCCCGGAAATGCATATTCATGATGTCCTTCAGGATACATTCAGCAGAGTCAGAAGTTCCTCCGAAAAAACCAAGGGGCATATCACGATCCCGGTTTAGTTCATATGTCTTTCCATGACCCAGCATATCCATTCCACAGACATGCCATCCGTTTCTGTTGAAGAAATCGGTCATCTCTTCGTATCTGAAGAAATAATCCGCCATTCCGTGACAGATCTGGATAACGCCTTTAGGGGAAGGATCAGAGGTTTCGGAAAAGAAACCTGCGATCTTATTACCACCGCCAACAGAGGCGTCAAACGTAATGATTTCAGCGTTCATCGTATTATTTCCCCTTGCCGATGTTTTCGTGATATAATTATACCATTCGTGCATACGAAATAATAAGGAGGTATTACATGAAGAAGATCAAGACAATAATCGCTGGAACACTTATTGCTTCCATGCTCTTTTCTGCTACAGCATGTTCCCTTGGCGGAGCCAAGTTCGGTCCTTCCAAGCTTGCAGCTTATGCAAAGGATCAGGGAGCTGAGCTCTATGAAGATTCAGACGACTGGGAAGATGATCTGGATGATCTCTATAGTGATTTCAAGATCGTTAAGGACGGTATCTATGTTCACGTAAAGGGTGATGATGTTAAGGATTTCCTTAAGGGACCCTCTGTAACATCAGAATTCTATGACAAGACAGTCAAGGATGCTACCGTTTATATCATCGGAAAGCAGAAGGATGACAGTTCTAATCTTGCTGTTGCAGCTGCTCTTACATTCGAGACCAAGGACGATGCTCTCGACTTCTATGAAGATGGAGCAGACGGAATGGAAGACAACTACAAGGACGACAAGGACTACAGCTGGTACGATGTAGATTTCGATACTTTCGAGGAAGGCAACACTCAGTATGCTCTCTTCTTCGAGGAGGATACAGACTGGGGCGATACAACTGTTGGTGGTATCTACCTTCAGGGCAACACAGTATTCTTCATTATGGGTTACGGTTCAAGCAAGAAGGACGTCAATAGTTATGTAGATGATATCTGCGAGGGCGTAGGCGTTGTAGCTCCCAGCGAACTCTGATAAGTGAACAACCAATAACAAAAAAGCTGTCCGCAAGGGCAGCTTTTTTTATGCCATGGTATAATCAATCTATCAAACCGGAGGTGGAACATATGAAGAAAAAAGCAATTGCACTTTTACTTACAGCATCCATGGCACTTTCTCTTGCCGGCTGCTCCCTGGGTGGCAGTAAGATAGGCCCGAAGAAGCTGGCCGCTTATGGTAAGGATTCAGGAGCAGAGCTTTACGAAGATGCCGATGAATGGGAAGAAGATATGGAAGATATTGCCAAAGATTCCGACTGGGCCAGCCTTGATGACGGCGTTTATATAAATGCCCGGGATAAAGATATCAAATCCGTATTCAGTACTTTTGAGATGGACGGACTAAAATTCTACGACAAGTCCATGTCCGAGGCAACAACTTATTTTATGGCCGAAGAGAAGAACGATAAGCGTGTGACGGTCATAGCATGTTCCTATGTCTTCGAGACAAAGGACGATGCTGCAGATTTCTACGAAGACTGGGTTGATAACCTTGAAAGCCAGTATAAGAGCGACAAGGAATACTACGATGTAGATTTCGATACCTTCGAAGAAGGAAATATGGAATATGCCCTTTTCGCTGAAGACAGCTTTACCAGCTTCTCAACGGGCATCTACATGGACGGAAAGACAGTCCTTCTTGTTTTCGGCGCAGGAAGCGAATTAAAGACCATCAACAAAAACATTGACGACGTCTGCGATGCAATGGGCGTTGTAGCTCCCAGCGATCTTTGATGACAAAAGGGGACGGTTCTGTTTTGTCACCTATTTCTTAGTCACTCTGAAAACTATATTCTCCCCGTAGTTATAGCCTATCTCATCAGCGTAGGGAAGGTGGTATCTACCTACCTCCTCTATGGTGATGTCCTTGTCATCGAAGTAATACATGTAATACTCCACGGGATCAAGGGTGGAATAAGCCTCAAAATTGACGGCATTAAAGATATAGACCACATCCGTCTCGTTCCAGATCTCATCAGCCTTGTGAAGATATCTGATATCCGTGGTAAACACATCGATGGTCTGAAGGACAGAGTCCGTCTGATCACATACATAATGCCTTGAATCCGGGAAAGTATATGAGATGACTCCCAGGCTCTGCTCATCGAAATGGATAAAGACCGGATCGTTTCCAGAATCTGCCATGATATCCTCCACGAACTCATCCTTGGTGGTGGTATCCAGAAACTTCTTCTCAGTTACGAAATTAGAAACGAATACCGCAGTCATCAATACGGCAATGACGATGGCAGGGACCTTCTTTCCCTTGCACAGGCAGAAGAGGGATGCTACTGCGATGGTGCCGCTTCCTGCAAAGATATAAAGATATCTGACTGCAAAGATGGGAACTGCCGTGACAGTGACCACATAGAAAAAGATCATGGAAACAACGGGGATTCCCACTATGAACAGTACCCTCTTGAGGTTGGGCCACTTCTCCCTGATATCCTTTTTGGAGATCAGTTCGGTGATGCTCCCTGCGGTCTTGAGCTTCTTTGTGTCGATAAGAAGGAAGATATTGATGAAGGGTATGAGCACGATGGCAAGAAGGATGATATAGCTTACAAAGGAAGGAAGCTTATTCTCCATAAATCCCACAAATGCGATATAGAAACCGAACATCAGGGAATCCGTATCTCTCCAGAAATAGTCCACTACATTTCCGAACTGACCCAAAAGTACAAAGAGCCAGGGGATATAGAGTATAGCTACTGTGATTCCGCTTATAAGGAACTTAAGGAAGAGTTTCTTATCTTTCTTCACAAGTGAAGCGATGATGCAGACACCATAGATACAGAAAGCAAAGATCAGGGATACGTTATGTGTATACATGGATCCCAGGGCAAGTATGGTGAAGATGATAAGATCCGACTTCTTCTCTTCAAAGAAAACAAGCCCCGCATAGATGATCGTAGCCGTGGATATCACATAGGCCAGGACCGTAGGTCTTATCTCTACTCCGAAAAAGAGATTATAGCTTGATGTAAAGAGCAGTATGGCACTAAGTACCGCTGTCTCTTTTCCCAGGAGCCTTCTTAAGGGAAAGAGCACCGTGAGGAAAAGAAGGGACATAAGGCATGCCGAAAACATACGAAGGGATACAAGGCTTCCTCCGAAGATCAGGGAAAACGTCTTAAGCCCCAGTGAATAAAGAGGGGGACTGTAGTCCTTGGGCAAAAGCTCAAAGATACCCTTGTAGGAATGGCAGTTCAGGAAATACTGATAGGAACTGTCATAGGTGATACTGTCGTGGCAGCAGAGGATCCTCCAGAAGGCAAAATAGCC